>DWWG01000229.1 GCA_019119875.1 Candidatus Dietzia intestinigallinarum
CCTCCCGCGATTCCGTGGTGGCGCGGCTCACCAGGCGCCTCACCGAATTCGTCCGCACCCACGAGGACGCGGACGATCGGGAAGAGAACACGTTCCTGCATAATGAGGACGTGGACGGAGACCCGGAGAACACGGGGGACGCCCGCGAGGCCGCTGACACGCTGCGACGCCGGAGCCGCATCCTCGGGTTGGCCCGCCTCGCGCGGGAGGACCCCGGCCTCTGAAGACTGACCCGACCGCACGGTGCCCTGACCCGATCAGGGCACTCACCTGACACAGAAGGAGCCTTCCATGCCGGAAGCCGTGATCGTCTCTTACGCCCGTTCCCCCATCGGGCGCGCCAACAAGGGTTCCCTCGTGGGCATCCGCTCAGATGACCTCACCGCCCAGATGGTCAAGGCGGCGCTGGCCAAGGTGCCCGAGCTCGACCCCACCCAGATCGATGATCTGATGCTGGGCAACGGTCTGCCCGGCGGCCAGCAGGGTTTCAACATGGCCCGTGTCGTCTCCGTGCTCGCCGGGATGGACACCGTCCCCGGCACCACCGTGAACCGGTACTGTTCCTCGTCGCTGCAGACCACCCGCATGGCGCTGCACGCGATCAAGGCCGGCGAGGGGGATGTGTTCATCTCCGCCGGTGTGGAGACCGTCTCGAACTTCCAGTACGGCACGTCGGACCACATCCCGGACACCCACAACCCGATCTTCGCCGACGCCGAGGCCCGCACCGCCGAGCGCGCCGAGGGCGGCGCCGCCGTGTGGACCGACCCGCGTGAGCAGGGCATCCTGCCGGACGTCTACATCCCGATGGGGCAGACCGCCGAGAACGTCGCCCAGATCACCGGCATCACCCGCGAGGAGCAGGACCGCTGGGGCGTGCGCTCGCAGAACCGCGCCGTCGACGCCGTGGAGCGTGGCCACTTCGCCAAGGAGATCACGCCCGTCACGATGCCGGACGGCACCGTGGTCTCCGCCGACGACGGCCCGCGTCCCGGCACCACCTACGAGAAGGTCTCGCAGCTCAAGCCCGTCTTCCGTCCCGACGGCACCGTCGCCGCCGGCAACTGCTGCCCGCTCAACGACGGTGCGGCCGCCCTGGTGATCATGTCCGACACCAAGGCCAAGGAGCTGGGACTCACGCCGCTCGCGCGCGTCGTCTCCACCGGCGTGTCCGGCCTGTCGCCGGAGATCATGGGCCTCGGCCCGATCCAGGCCGTCAAGAACGCCCTGAAGATCGCCGGCAAGCAGGTCTCCGACATCGACCTGTTCGAGATCAACGAGGCGTTCGCCGTGCAGGTGCTCGGCTCGGCCCGTGAGCTCGGCATCGAGGAGGACAAGCTCAACGTCAACGGTGGCGCCATCGCGCTGGGCCACCCGTTCGGCATGACCGGTGCCCGCATCACCGCGTCGCTCATCAACAACCTACAGGCCGAGGACAAGCAGTTCGGTGTCGAGACCATGTGTGTCGGCGGCGGCCAGGGCATGGCGATGGTGCTCGAGCGCCTCAGCTGACGGCCACCCGGCGCCGTGCGTGCAGGCCCGCCGCGGCCGCGCACACATGGCGCCGGTTGCCGAGGCGGTACCCGGCAACACAGCGGCCCCGCATCTCATCACGAGGTGCGGGGCCGTTCGCGTCGATGACGTCTCGCGGGCCGATCAGGCGGCTCGGGTCAGTCGCGGAAGTAGCTCATCAGGCGCAGGATCTCGATGTACAGCCAGACCAGGGTGACGGTCAGGCCGAGGGCGACTCCCCAGGCCATCTTCGCCGGTGCGCCGGCGCGCACGAGGCGGTCGGCATTGTCGAAGTCCAGCAGGAAGCTGAACGCGGCCAGGCCGATGCACAGCAGGCAGAAGGCGATCGCGATGGGCCCACCGTTGTACAGCGGGTTCGTGCCGCCGGTGAACAGGCTCAGGACGATGCTGCCGAGTGCCGCGAACAGGACGCCGACGATCGCGGCGGTGATGAACCGGGTGAACTTGGGGGTCACGCGGATGGCGCCGGTCTTGTAGACGACCAGCATCCCGGCGAACACGCCGACGGTGCCGAGGATCGCGCTTCCGACCGCGCCGAGAATGGCGCCGCCGGCGAGATCAGCGGTGAACAGGTAGGTGGCGGCACCCACGAACAGTCCCTCGAGGGCACCGTAGGTCAGGGTGACGGGCGCGGAGTCCATCTTGCGACCGAACGTCGCCACGAGAACGACGATGAGACCACCGATGCCGCCGACGAGCAGCAGCGGCAGGGTCAGTCCGAAGTTCGCGGAGAGGTAGAAGGCGATGACGCCCACGACGGCCAGGAGACCGAGGGTCATGGACGTCTTGGTGACGATGTCGTCGATCGTCATGGGGCGCGTGTCGGCGTCGGCGCCGAGGTACGGCTGTTGCGTACCGAAACCGGGCTGGTCGTAGCCGGGTTGGCCCGCGAAGCCCGCCTGCCCGTACTGGCCCTGGTGGTAGCCGGCGCGTCCTGCGCCGCCCAGCTGGGTGGCGCCACGGGCGGCGTCGGTGGACAGTGAACTGAAGACCGGGTTGCTGCTGCTGCGCATCGAGGTCCCTTCGGGAATTGTCGGGGAAGGTCGTGGATCGAGAGTCCCCGCCGGGTGACCGACGAATCACTCGCATGTATTCAACGCGCGGGGCCACCTGAGTGTTCCCTACGCCGTTGTTTATCTTGCCCGACCGCCGTACCTCACGTGGCCGGGAGGTGTGGGCCGCGGGCGGTCACCGGTAAACATCCCCTGTAACGATATGTCGTTGACATTCTTTAGTGTGTCGGCGATACTCGTGGCAGCCGGACGCCACGCAGGCGTCCACCCATCTGAGAGGAGACGATCGATGCACAGCCACGACGTCAACTTCGGTCCGGACGGCTTCGGCCCCACCGGACACGGCGGCGGCCACCCCTTCGGCCCGCGCCATGCAGGAAACCCCCGCCGCGGCGGGCGGGGACACACCCGGGGCCACGACCACCCGCGGGGTCGAGGCGGCCACGGCGGACACGGTGGTCGCGGGGGTCACGGCCGTCACGGCGGTCAGTTCGGCGCCGAGGGCCCGTTCGGACCCGGCGGGCCGTTCGGGCCGGGCGGCCCCTTCGGACCCGGCGGGCCGTTCGGACCGGGCGGCCCCTTCGGTCTCGAGAACCCCTTCGGCGGGGGCGGGCCGGGCGGCAGAGGACGCGGGCCCGGACGAGGACCGTCGGGACGACGACGCCGCGGGGATGTCCGCCACGGCATACTCCTCCTCCTCTCGGAAGGCCCCATGAACGGCTACGGGATCATCCGGGAACTGGCCGAGCGCAGCGGCGGGACGTGGCGACCGAGTTCGGGCGCGGTCTACCCGGCACTGTCCCTCCTCGAGGACGAGCAGCTGATCAGAACCGCACAGGACGCCGGACCCAAACACTTCGAGCTCACCGATGCCGGGCGCGCCGAGGTGGACACGCTCGCGGACCGTCCCGCCCCCTGGGAGGACGCCACCGAGGAGGCCGCCAGCAGGCTCGGCGGTAACGCCGAACTGTGGAAGGCGTTCGGCGATGCCGCGATGGCCGTGCGCGCCGTGGTCCAGACCGGCGACGACGCCGCGGCCGCCGCCGCGACCGAGGAACTCGTCACGCTCCGCAAGCGGCTCTACGGACTGCTCGCAGACGGTCCCGCGTGATCGGAAAATGCGGACGACCCCGCATGATCTGACAGAGCGAGAAGGTGCGCACCCCTTTCGAGGCGGTGCGCACCTTCGTCGTCGTTGTCGTTGTCGTCGCTGTGGTTGTCGGCGCTGTGGTTGTCGTCGCTGGGGTCGTCGTCGCTGCCCCCTCCGCAGTCACCGACGGCGCCTGCGCGGCACCGATCAGCGCAGGGCGACCCTGTGGTTCCAGGAGCTGGCCGTGCGCCAGAGGCAGAACGCGGCCAACACGACCAGCACCACCACGAAACCCAGCGGCATCACCTCGCTGCCGGCGCCGCCCGAGCTCATCTCCTCCACGAGGTTGAACGGCACCACCGTCACGCTCCCGCCCTCGACCCCGAGACCGAACGGAATCACCGCCATGCCCACCAGGGACAAGAGCTGGATACAGACGTAGAGGACGACGAACACCAGGATCGGACCCGCCGCACCCATTCCCGCGAACCGTCTCTCGTGACCGACGGAGACGGCGAAGTAGTAGTAGATCGGCCACACCAGGAACGAGGCGAGTACCAGGACCGCACCCGCGACGATCATCCAGACGGGCGCGACCTCCGCGAGGTCCGCCATGATGTCGCCGATCACCGCGAGCGACGGCGACGTGACACCCGAGTTGACCGCCACGGCCCACCACACGACCCAGCCGAGCAGCGCGGTGACCACGACAGCGGCGAGCGAGACGAGCACCGCCCACACGAGCTTGGCCCAGAAGATGGTGGAACCACGCACCGGAATCGACTGGGTGAAGTAGCCGGTCCGGCCGTAGCCCGACCGCCAATAATCGGCCGCGAGCAGAAGCTGGACGCCGGGCACGATCACCAGAACGGCGAGCACCCCGAGCAACAGCCCGAGCAAGGACAGCACCGCCCAGCCGGTCACGGCGAGCAGGCTCCCGAGAATCCCCACGAGCACCACCACGCCGAAGAACATGCCGAGCACCCCGCGCGTGCGCAGCCACTCGTGCTTGAGCAGTGTGGTTGTCATCGGTACGTCTCCTTGAAGATCTGGTCGAGGCTGGCGGAGTGGTGTTGGCGCAGGTCGTCGGCGTCACCCTGTAGCAGCACCCGGCCGTGGCGCATCAACACCGCGGCGTCGAGGATCGGCTCGAGGTCGTGCACGAGGTGGGTGGAGATCAGCAGCAACGCATCCTCCGACAGGTTCCGCACGATGCCGTCCACGATCAGGTCGCGCGCGGCCGGGTCGACACCCGAGATCGGCTCGTCCAGCAGGAAGACGCGGGCATCGCGGGACATCGCCAGCGCGATCTGCACCTTCTCGCGCATGCCCTTGGACATCTCCTTGAGCCGCGAGGTCTCACTCAGGCCGAAGAAGCCGATGAGGTCGCGCGCCTTCTCCGGCTGGAAGTCGGCGAAGAAGTCGTCGTAGAGCCCCAGACAATAGGTCACGCGGGCGGAATCGGGCAGGAAGCTGGTGTCGGGCAGGAAGGACACGAGCGCCTTGGACTCGGGGCCCGGGGTGTGGCCGGCGATGCGCACATCTCCCGAATAACCCGACAGCACACCCGCCAGGACCTTGAGCAGTGTGGTCTTGCCGCAGCCGTTCTCGCCGAGCAGGCCGATGATCCGGCCGGGCCTCAGGGTCATGTCGAGACCGTCCAGCGCCCGGACGTCGCCGTAGCTCATGGTCAGGCCGGAGGTCTCGACGAGCGCGGCGGCGTCGGCTGCGCGGGAGAGGTCGGTGTGACGGCTGGTGCTGTCGGTCATATCAGGCTCCTCCGCCATCCGGAACGTCAGTGGTGTGGTGCTCATGGCTGTCCCATCTCTTGTCGAGCAGTGCCCGGGCCTGGTCGTGGGCCATCCGTAGCCCGCGGACCCGGCGGACGAACTCGTCGGCGGCCCCGGAGGCGAGGTCGGCGCGGACCTCGTCGATGCGGGCCTCGTCGCCGGTGACGTACCGCCCCGCCGCCCTCTCGGACCGGCACAACCCGAGCCGCTCCAGCTCCGCGAGTGCACGTTGCGCGGTGTTCGGGTTGACGCCGAGCTCGACCGCCAGATCTCGGACGCCGGGCATCTTCTCGCCCGCCGCCCACTCCCCTGTCACGATGCGCCGCGAGAACTCCTCGACGAGCTGCACCCATATCGGGGACGAGGTGTCGAAGTCCATCGCCCCTCCCGCCTGTGTCGCTGTATTAGGTGATTAATACAGCGACACCGCACGGCGCCAATGTCAACCGTCGGCATCGACAGGGGACGCCCGGGGCGGGACCGGTGGGGCCCGCGGCGCGCTACCGGGCCGCGGTCCCGGTCGGGCCCGCGCCCTCGGCCTCGGCCTCGTCGG
>DWWG01000230.1 GCA_019119875.1 Candidatus Dietzia intestinigallinarum
AGTGCCGTCGAGGCCCCCGGCACCGCGAGCACGGCCGGGATCCCGATCTCCCGCGCCACGATCGCCGCGTGCGAGAGCAGCCCGCCGGTCTCGGTGACGACCGCCGCCGCGACGGTGAACAACGGCGTCCAGGCGGGATCGGTCTCGCGGCAGACCAGCACGTCGCCCGGCCGCACCCGGCGGAAGTCGGCCGGACCGCACACGTGACGCACGGGCCCTGAGGCGGTCCCCGCCGCGCCGGCCACCCCGTGCAGCATCGCCGGCCCCGCGCCGTCGTCCGGTCGCGGCGGGTCGCCTGCCGGATCGCGGTCGGCCGCCCCCTGAGCACCCGCCCTCTGAGCACCCGCCGCCGGGACCGCCGGTGCCGCCGGGTCTCCCGACGGCAGCTCCGCTGTCACCGGCCGCGCCTGCAGTATCCACAGCCGCCCGTCGGCGAGCGCCCACTCGATGTCGCGCGCCCCGCCGAGCGCCTGAACGATGCGGACGCCGATCCCGTGCAGTCGCCGCACGTCGTCGTCCGTCAGGCACGGCCGCGTCCGGTCAGCCTCCGGCACCGGCTTCGTGATGATCCTGCCGGACACCCTGTCGCCGCGCTCGGCCTTGGACCCGATCCGGCGCGCACGTACGCCCGTCTCGTCGACGGTCCAGGAATCCGGTGTGACCCTGCCCGAGACGAGTCCCTCGCCGATACCCCACGT
Organism: Candidatus Dietzia intestinigallinarum; assembly: GCA_019119875.1. Lineage (GTDB taxonomy): Bacteria > Actinomycetota > Actinomycetes > Mycobacteriales > Mycobacteriaceae > Dietzia > Dietzia intestinigallinarum. Next base: position 699 of record DWWG01000230.1, read on the forward strand.
CGCCTCGACGGTCGTGACCGCGCCCGGCCCACCCGGACCGCGGGGGTGGGTGAACATCACGCCCGCCACCTCCGGGTCGATCCACTCCTGCACGAGCACGGCCATCTCGTCGGTGCCGTTCTCTGCGGCCGGACGCGCACGGTAGGCCACGGCCCGGTCCGAGAACGTCGACGCCCAGCAGGCCCGGATCGCCGCGATCACGCCGGCGCGCCCCCGTACGGCGAGCGCACTGTGATGCTGGCCCGCCGCCGAACTGCGGTCGGTGTCCTCCGATGACGACGACGACCTCACCGCCACACACCCCGAGGCGGACTGCTCGGTGAGACGGTCCAGCGCGGTCGCGATGTCGGCGGTCGCCCGGGGCGGGAGTTCGGCGGCGAGGATCTGTTCGCGGACCTCCGGTCCTGCGTCACCCCGGACCGCGCGGCCGGAATCGGGGCCGGGAGGGCTGGAGGCTGGTGTGCCCGTTCCGGGCAGGGCCGCCAGGGCGTCGCGGAAGAGGTCGGTGGGCACCACGAACCCGGGCGGCACGTCGAATCCGGTGCGCAGCAGCTCCGCCAGCGGCCCCGCCTTGCCTCCGACCGCCGGGCCGCGGGCGACGGCGAGGTCGATCGCGGCCGGTGTCGTGGACGCTTCCGCGGGCGGTTGCGCGGACGGGGTCCCCGGCCGGCGCGGGTCCGGGGTCCCCGGCGGCCGCGGGACCGGGTTCACCGGCCGGCGCTGGTCCGAGGTCCCCGACGGACGCGGGCCCGGGGTCACCGGCCGGCGCGGGTCCGGGGTCACCGGCGCTCCCGGCCCAGCCCGGAGACGAGGTCCTGGTGCAGCTCGGCCCAGACGGTGTGGCAGGACAGGGTGCCGACACCGGCGATCGCGTCGTCCTGCCCCTCCCGGGCCCGCCCGGTGGCCGCGCCGAACTGCCGCGCGTAGCGGCGGTAGCGGGGCAGGACCGGGACGAGCCGCGCCATCAGATCGTCCAACTCGGTGTACAGGGCGTCGAGCTCGGCGATCGTCCGGGCCCGCACGGCTCCCCTGTCCGCGGGCGCGGCCAGCTGCCAGTCGGTCACCACGCGCACCATCCGCGGGTTGATCTGCTCGAACCCTGTGGCGGTCTCCTCCACGAGCGGATGCACGCCGGGTGCCGCCATCTCCTCGGCGTGCAGTGCGGCGTCCCGCTCGCGGCCGGTCTCGGTGAGCGTCCACCCCCCGGTGCCGGCGAAGTCGACGAACTCCACCATTCCGCGCTGCTGAAGTGCCCGCAGGGCCTGCTCGACGGGCTGCTCGGTGGCCATCGCACGCTCGGCGACCGCGACCGTCGACGAGAACCCGCCGAGCCGGACCGCGTGCAGCACCTCGAATTCCGTGGCGGCCATCAGTCGTCACCCCCGGACACGCGCTCGCTCACGCGACGGAAGCGCTGCTGTGCCGCCTGTGGTGTGCGGACCCGCAGCCCTCGGGCGATGTCCGGCCAGGTCAGCCCCTCGGCGCGGGCGATGAGGATCAGCGCGGACTCGAGCGCGTCCAGGTCCTCGCGGGCGGTGTCGATCAGTGTGAGTGCCGCGCGGATCTCGTCGTGGGAGGCGTGCCCGGCCGCCGCGTTGGCGTGGCGCACCGCGAACCGCAGCAGTGTCACGTCGTCGGGCGGCGCCCAGCTCGGCTGCCACGGGTGCCGCGCGAGTTGATCGGCCCCCGCGTCGAGCAGCTGCCGCCGCGCCTGCTCGACGGTCGTGAACTCGCGGGACTCACCGGTGGTATCCATGCCCCCGAGCCTCGGGCATCAACATCTCGTTGTCAACACATCGTTGATACGCCGTGATCGCGGCATCCGGGCCGGACCGCCCGGGTAGCATCGGGAAACGTGACCGAGAACACACATGCCGACGTCGCCCTGCGGGTGCTCGTCTACAGCCACGACGCCGCCACACGCGGCCGCGTCATGACGGCACTCGGCACCCGCCCGCACCCGGACCTTCCCAGGCTGGACCACCTGGAGGTGGCCACCGCGCCGGTGGTGATCGAGCACATGGACGCCGGCGGGATCGACCTGGCGATCCTCGACGGCGAGGCCGCCCCCACCGGCGGCATGGGGCTGGCCAAGCAGCTGCGCGACGAGCTCGACGCGTGCCCGCCGATCCTCGTGCTGATCGGTCGCGCCGACGACCGCTGGCTCGCCGACTGGTCCCGCGCAGACGCCGCGGTACCCCACCCGGTCGACCCGTTCACCCTGCGTGAGCAGGCCAACGACCTGCTCACGCGCGCTCGTCCGCGCATCTGACACGCGGTCTGCCCGAAGTGCCGACACACGTCAAAGTTATGTGAGTAGAGTCACAGTCAGTGGCCGGTGAGAACCGGACCACCGGGGAGACGGGCTCGGGGCCCACCACACCCGGACGCCCGAATCCCCAGCGGTTGCAGGAGAGGTGTGCCCACAGGCGCGCACTCGGTCAGGCGCGAGGGAGTGATGCGGACGTGAACGAATACGTGCCCATTCTGGTGCTCGGAGGTCTGGCCGTCGCGTTCGCCGTGTTCTCGTCGTTCGTCTCGTCGCTGGCGGGACCGAGCCGCTTCAACCGGGCCAAGGTCGAGGCCTACGAGTGCGGAATCCAGCCCACCCCGCAGCCGGCGGGTGGCGGCCGTTTCCCGGTGAAGTACTACCTCACGGCGATGCTGTTCATCATCTTCGGCATCGAGATCCTGTTCCTGTACCCGTGGGCCGTCCACTTCGACGAGCTGGGGGTGTTCGGCCTGGCCGCGATGGCCCTGTTCGTTGTCAACGTCTCCGTCGCCTACGTCTACGAGTGGCGCCGCGGCGGGCTGAGCTGGGACTAGGTACGCCCACGATCCGCGCGGGGCGCGCAGGCACGCGAGTAGCAGAAAGGAGAGGTGGCCATGGGACTGGAGGAGAAGGTGCCGTCCGGCTTCCTGCTGACCACCGTCGAGCAGCTCGCCGGATATTTCCGCAAGGGCTCGCTCTGGCCGGCCACGTTCGGGCTGGCGTGCTGCGCTATCGAGATGATGGCCACCAGCGGCGGCCGCTACGACCTGGCCCGCTTCGGCACGGAGGTCTTCCGGGCCTCACCCCGGCAGGCGGATCTGATGATCGTGGCGGGCCGGGTGAGCCAGAAGATGGCCCCGGTGCTGCGGCAGGTGTACGACCAGATGGCCGAGCCCAAGTGGGTGCTGGCGATGGGCGTGTGCGCCTCCTCCGGCGGGATGTTCAACAACTACGCGATCGTGCAGGGTGTCGACCACGTGGTGCCTGTCGACATCTACCTGCCCGGCTGCCCGCCGCGCCCGGAGATGCTCATGCACGCGATCCTCACGTTGCACTCGAAGATCGAGTCGATGCCGCTGGGCGTCAACCGGACCGAGGCGGTGCGGGCGGCCGAGCGGGCGGCGCTGGACGAGCGCCCGCTGATCCCGGTCGAGGGGATGTTCCGATGACGGACTCGCCCGGCCGCGGCGACACCCCGGACCGCCGTGACGTACCCGAACGAGGGGACGTGCCCGAACGACGTGACGAACCAGGTGACCGCGCCGCGCCCGGCCGCCGCGACGCCCCCTCCACGGCCGGCGAGTTCGCGGTGCCCGATGCGGACCGCGCCGGACCGGAACTGATCGGCGAGCGTCGCGGGATGTTCGGTGTCCGCGGTTCGGGGGACACGTCGGGGTACGGCGGTCTCGTGCGCCCGACGGAACTGCCCGGCGGGTCCCGGCCGCCATTGGACGACGACGACGACAACGCCGTCGTCGAGGGCCTCATCGCAGCACTGCGGCGGCAGGGTGGGCCGGGGTTCGACGAGGTCGTCGAGCGGATCGTGGTGCACGCCGGCCAGCTGACCCTGCACGTGGTGCGCGAGCACCTGCCGCTGGTGGCGCAGACCCTGCGGGACGATCCGGCGTTGCGTTTCGAGATGTCACTCGGCGCCAGCGGCGTGCACTATCCGGACGCCACCGACCGGGAGCTGCACGTGGTGTACCCGCTGCAGTCCATCACCCACAACCGCCGCGTGCTGCTGGAGACCTGCGCCCCCGACGCGGACCCGCACATCCCGTCGCTGACCAGGGTGTATCCCACCACGGACTGGCACGAGCGCGAGACGTACGACTTCTTCGGCGTGATCTTCGACGGCCACCCGTCGCTGACCCGGATCCAGATGCCGGACGACTGGGAGGGGCACCCGCAGCGCAAGGACTACCCGCTGGGCGGCATCCCGGTGCAGTACAAGGGCGCCACCGTGCCGCCCCCGGACGAGCGGAGGGCGTACTCATGACCCGCGACCGCACGACCGGTGACCGCACGATCCTCACCGCCTCCGGGCAGGACTGGGAGGCGATCAGCGAGGCCGCGCGCAACGCCGACGACGACCGCATCGTGGTCAACATGGGCCCGCAGCACCCGTCCACCCACGGCGTGCTGCGCCTGATCCTGGAGATCGAGGGCGAGACCGTCACCCAGGCCCGGTGCGGGATCGGCTACCTGCACACCGGGATCGAGAAGAACCTGGAGTACCGCTACTGGTCGCAGGGCGTCACCTTTGTCACCCGCATGGACTACCTCTCGCCGTTCTTCAACGAGGTGGCCTTCTGCCTCGGGGTGGAGAAGCTGCTCGGGATCACCGATCAGGTCCCGGAGCGGGCGTCCGTGATCCGGGTGCTGCTCATGGAGCTCAACCGGATCTCCTCCCACATGGTCGCACTGGCCACCGGCGCGCTCGAGCTGGGGGCGAGCACCCCGATGCTGTTCGGGTTCCGCGAACGCGAGCTGGTCCTTGACGTGTTCGAGGTGATCACCGGCCTGCGGATGAACCACGCCTACATCCGGCCCGGCGGCGTGGTGCAGGACCTGCCCGACGAGGCCGTGCCCAAGGTCCGCGAACTGCTCGAGGTGATGCCCGGCCGGATCCGCGAGATGGAGCTGCTGCTGCGGGAGAACCCCATCTGGAGGATGCGACTGTCCGGCATCGGCTACCTGGACCTGACCGGCTGCACGGCCCTCGGGGTGACCGGGCCGGTCCTGCGCGCCACCGGACTGCCCCACGACGTGCGCCGTTCGGACCCGTACTGCGGCTACGAGACGTACGAGTTCGACGTGATCACCGGCTCGGCGAGCGACTGCTACGACCGCTTCGTTATCCGGGTGGAGGAGATGAAGGAGTCCCTGAAGATCATCGAGCAGTGCCTGGACCGACTCCGACCCGGCCCGGTCATGGTCGACGACCCCAAGATCGCCTGGCCCGCCCAGCTCACGGTGGGCCCCGACGGGCTGGGCAACTCGCCCGAACACATCCGCCACATCATGGACAGCTCCATGGAGGCGCTGATCCACCACTTCAAGCTGGTCACCGAGGGTTTCCGGGTCCCGCCGGGCCAGGTGTACATCCCCGTCGAGTCGCCGCGCGGCGAACTGGGGGTCCACATGGTCTCCGACGGCGGCACCCGCCCGTTCCGCGTCCACTACCGGGACCCGTCGTTCACCAATCTGCAGGCCGTGGCCGCGATGTGCGAGGGCGGGATGATCGCCGACGTGATCGCCGCGGTGGCCAGCATCGACCCGGTGATGGGAGGCGTGGACCGATGAGCACTCCGGACCTCACACGCAGCGCGGCGGGCCCCGGCGGCGACGACCGGCATCTCGGCGCCGTCGACCGGCGCCCCGGCGAGCCGGTCCACCTCGAGTTCGGTCGCAAGCCCGACGAGCCGGGGGAAGTGCTCCGGCCGGGCGCCCGCCGCGAGTACCCGCCCGAGGTGCTCGAGCGCCTCCGGTCCGACGCCGATCAGATCGTGGCCCGGTATCCGCAGGCCCGCTCGGCGCTGCTGCCGCTTCTGCATCTGGTCCAGGCGGAGGACGGGTATCTGACCCCGGCCGGGATCGAGTTCTGCGCCGTCGTCGTCGACCTCTCCCCCGCCGAGGTCATGGCGGTGGCCACCTTCTACTCCATGTACCGCCGCACACCCACCGGCGACTACCTCGTGGGGGTGTGCACCAACACCCTGTGCGCGGTGATGGGCGGCGACCAGATCTACGCCGACCTCGCCGACCACCTGGGACTCGACGGGCCCGGCGACACCACCGCCGACGGGCGCGTGACGCTGGAACGCGTCGAGTGCAACGCGGCCTGCGACTACGCGCCGGTGATGATGGTGAACTGGGAGTTCTTCGACAACCAGACGCCGCAGAAGGCCCGCGAGGTGGTGGACGCCCTGCGCGCAGGCCACACCGTCACGCCCACCCGCGGCGCCCCGCTGCAGAAGTTCCGCGACACCTCCCGCATCCTCGCCGGCTTCCCCGACCCGCGGCCCGACGCTAACGACACCCCACCCGGCGACCCCACCCTCGCCGGCCTGCGCGTCGCCCGGTCCCACGGCATGCACGCGCCCGCGCCCTCCGCCACCGCGCCGACGAGCTCCACCGACTCACCCGACACCGCCCCCACCCCGGACGAGGAGACCTGACATGGCACTCGCCCCGTACCTCAGCCGATACTGGGACACCCCGCGTAGCTGGACCCTCCGGAACCACCTGGCCCACGACGGCTACCAGGGCCTGCGCGCGGCACTGGCCACCGACCCGGACACCGTGACCCGCACCGTCCTCGATTCCGGACTCCGCGGCCGCGGCGGCGCCGGCTTCCCCACCGGCCGCAAGTGGAGCTTCATCCCGCAGGAGCCGACCGACGGGCCCGTCGACCCGGACGCGCCGGCCGCCAAGCCCCACTACCTGGTGGTCAACGCCGACGAGGCCGAACCCGGCACCTGCAAGGACATGCCGCTGATGATGGCCACGCCGCACGTGCTGATCGAGGGCATCATCATTGCCGCGTACGCGATCCGCGCCTCGCACGCGTTCATCTACCTGCGCGGCGAGGTGGTACCCGTGCTGCGGCGGCTGCACACGGCGGTGGCCGAGGCGTACGACGCCGGCTACCTGGGACAGGACATCCTCGGCAGCGGATTCGACCTCGACGTGGTGGTGCACGCCGGTGCCGGCGCCTACATCTGCGGCGAGGAGACGGCCCTGCTCGACTCGCTCGAGGGCCGGCGCGGCCAGCCGCGGCTGCGGCCACCGTTCCCCGCCGTGGCCGGCCTCTACGCCTGTCCCACGGTCGTCAACAACGTCGAGTCCATCGCGAGCGTGCCGTCGATCCTGCAGCACGGCCCGGACTGGTTCCGGTCGATGGGCTCGGAGAAGTCCCCCGGCTTCACCCTGTACTCCCTCTCCGGCCACGTCACCCGCCCCGGACAATACGAGGCACCCCTGGGCATCACGCTGCGGGAACTGCTGGACCTGGCGGGCGGCATCCGCGAGGGGCACACGCTCAAGTTCTGGACCCCGGGCGGCTCCTCGACCCCGATCCTCACCGACGCCCACCTCGACATGCCCCTGGACTATGAGGGCTGTGCCGCCGAGGGCACGATGCTCGGGACCAAGGCGCTACAGATCTTCGACGACACCACGTGCGTCGTGCGGGCCGTGCTGCGCTGGTCGGAGTTCTACGCCCACGAGTCGTGCGGCAAGTGCACGCCGTGCCGCGAGGGCACCTACTGGCTGGTGCAGATCATGCAGCGACTGGAGGACGGCACCGCGGGACAGGACGACATCGAGCGACTGCTGGACATCTCCGACAACGTCTACGGCAAGTCGTTCTGCGCCCTCGGGGACGCTGCGGCCACGCCGATCATGTCGTCGATCGCCCTGTTCCGCGACGAGTACCTGGCCCACATCCCCGACGGCTGCCCGTTCGACCACCGCCGCTCCACCGTCTTCGCCGATCCCGCCCCGGCGGGCGCCGGTGTCGGTCCCGGTGCGGGCGGCGCAGGCGGTCCCGGCGCCGGCCGCGGACCCGGGGAGGTGGCACGATGACCCGGCCCGCGGAAGAGCTGGTCACGCTGACGATCGACGACCGCGAGGTGACGGTGCCGGCGGGCACACTGATCATCCGGGCCGCCGAGCGGATGGGCGTGGAGATCCCCCGCTTCTGCGACCACCCGCTGCTCGATCCGGTCGGGGCGTGCCGCCAGTGCATCGTGGACGTGGAGGGCTCACCCAAACCGGTCACCTCGTGCACCACGCCCGTCACCCCGGACATGGTCGTGCGCACGCAGGCCACCTCCGAGTCCGCGGACAAGGCGCAACGCGGCGTGATGGAGCTGCTGCTGATCAACCACCCGCTCGACTGCCCGATCTGCGACAAGGGCGGCGAGTGCCCGCTGCAGAACCAGGCACTGTCCAGCGGGCACGCGCACTCGCGGTTCACCGAGGTCAAGCGGACGTTCCCCAAGCCGATCGCGATCTCCTCACAGGTGCTGCTGGATCGCGAACGCTGCGTGATGTGCGCCCGGTGCACCCGGTTCTCGGAGCAGATCGCGGGCGATCCGTTCATCGACCTGTTCGAACGCGGCGCCCAGCAGCAGGTGGGCGTGTACGGCGAGGAGCCGTTCGAGTCCTACTTCTCCGGCAACACGGTCCAGATCTGCCCGGTCGGCGCGCTCACCGGCGCCGCCTACCGTTTCCGGGCCCGGCCGTTCGACCTGGTCTCCAGCCCCGGCGTGTGCGAGCACTGTGCGAGCGGCTGCGGGCAGCGCACCGACCACCGTCGCGGCACGGTGCTGCGCAGGCTGGCGGGCGACGATCCGGAGGTCAACGAGGAGTGGAACTGCGACAAGGGCCGCTGGGCCTTCACCTACGCCACCCAGCGCGACCGCATCACCACCCCGATGGTCCGCGGCGAGGGCGGCGGGCTGATGCCCGTGCCGTGGTCGACCGCGCTCGCCACCGCCGCGGAGGGGCTCCGGGCCGCACGCGGCCGCGCCGGGGTGCTCACCGGCGGGCGATTGACCGTCGAGGACGCCTACGCGTACGCCAAGTTCGCCCGGGCCGTGCTGCACACCAACGACGTGGACTTCCGGGCCCGCCACCACAGCGCCGAGGAGGCGGAGTTCCTCACCGAGCGGGTGGTGGGCCGGGTGCCCGGGGGCGACACCGGTGCGGCGAGCTCGGTCACCTATTCCGATCTCGAGTCCGCACCGGTGGTCCTGCTGGTGGGCTTCGACCCGGAGGAGGAGTCGCCGATCGTCTTCCTGCGGCTGCGCCGATCGGCCCGTGACCTGGGGCTGCCGGTGTTCGCGATCGCGCCGTTCGCCTCGCCGGCCGTGCGCAAGACCCGCGCCACCCTGCTGCCGACCGTGCCCGGAACCGAGCCGCAGGTCCTGGAGGCACTCGCCGCGGCCGATGCGGACCACGACGTGCTGTCGACGCTGCTGCGCGAGCCGGGCGCGGTGATCATGGTCGGTGAACGCCTCGGCGCGATTCCCGGAGGGCTGACCGCCGCATCCGCGCTCGCCGACGCCACCGGCGCCCACCTGGCCTGGGTCCCCCGCCGCGCCGGTGAGCGTGGTGCCCTGGAGGCCGGATGCCTTCCCGGTCTGCTCCCGGGTGGTCGGCCGGTGACCGATGCCGCCGCCCGCAGTGTGCTGGCCGAGATCTGGCGGCGGGACGATCTGCCCACCGCGCCCGGCCGTTCGACCACCGAGCAGCTCCAGGCCGCAGCCGCCGGCGAGCTCGACGCGCTGCTCATCGCGGGTGTCGAGGCCGCGGACCTGCCCGATCCGGGCGCCGCGCTCGCCGCCGTCGAATCCGCCGATTTCGTGGTGAGCATCGAGCTGCGTCGCAGCGAGATCACCGACCGGGCCGATGTGGTGCTGCCGATCGCCCCTGTCGCCGAGAAGGCCGGGACCTTCCTCACCTGGGAGGGCCGCCCGCGACCGTTCGCCGCCGCCCTGACCGGCACCGATGCCGTCTCGGACCACCGCGTGCTGGGCGCGTTGGCCGAGGAGATCGGCGTCTGGTTCGGTCTGCAGGACGTCGAGAGCGCGCGCCGCGAGCTGGCTGCCGTGGACGCCGCCCTCCGCCCGACATCCGCGCCCGCGGATGCGCAGACGCACGCCGACGTGAACTCGCGCGTGCCCATCGGCGGGAGCGAGACGCCATCCCCGGAAGCGGATGCCGGCGGCGTGACAGGCGCGGGAGCGGATGCCCAGACGATTCCGACGGCGGCGACAGCGGCGACGACGACGAGGGCTGCCACCCCGGCCCGAGAGCCCGCTGCCGGCCGGGCCGTCCTGGCCACCTGGCGGATGCTGCTCGACGAGGGCCGCATGCAGGACGGGGAACCGCACCTGGCCGGCACCGCCCGTCGCCCGGTCGCGCGCATGTCGCCGGGCACCGCCGCAGAACTCGGCGTGAGCGAGGGCCAGCCGGTGACGGTCTCCACCGACCGCGGCGCCATCACCCTGCCCCTGGCCGTGACCGCGATGCCCGACCGCGTGGTGTGGCTGCCGCAGAACTCGCCGGGTTCGGCCGTGGGGCCCGTGCTCGGTGCCGCGGCCGGGGACGTCGTCGACATCGCCGCGGGAACACCCCCGGCAGGTGAAGGCAGTGACACGGCCGGGGAGGTGTCGTCATGACCGGCCCGCACCTGCTCGCCGCGACCGGCTCAGACCTCGCGACGACGGGCGCCGACCTCACCTCGTTCGGCGTCGACCCCTGGTGGCTCGTCCTGATCAAGGTGCTCGCAGTCTTCCTGTTCCTGGTGGTCACGGTGCTCGCCGCGATCTACCTCGAGCGCAAGATCCTCGCCTGGATGCAGATGCGGATCGGCCCCAACCGGGTCGGCCCGTTCGGCATCCTGCAGAGCCTGGCCGACGGCGTGAAGATCGCCCTCAAGGAAGGACTGATCCCCAAGGGCGTCGACAAGCCGATCTTCATGCTCGCCCCGGTCATCGCGGTGATCCCGGCGTTCATGGCGTTCGCGGTGATCCCGTTCGGTCCGGAGGTGTCGATCCTCGGCCACCGGACCCCGCTGCAGCTCACCGACCTGCACGTGGGAGTGCTCTACATCCTCGCGGTGACCTCGATCGGCGTGTACGGCATCGTGCTGGCCGGCTGGTCGTCCGGCTCCACGTACCCGCTGCTCGGCGGGCTGCGGTCCACGGCGCAGGTGATCAGCTACGAGATCGCCATGGCCCTGTCCTTCGTGGGCGTGTTCCTGTTCGCCGGCACCATGTCCACCTCCGGAATCGTGGACGCGCAGTCTCAGGTGTGGTTCGTGTTCCTGCTGCTGCCCTCGTTCGCGATCTACGTCATCTCGATGGTCGGCGAGACCAACCGCGCCCCCTTCGACCTGCCCGAGGCCGAGGGCGAACTGGTGGGCGGCTTCCACACCGAGTACTCGTCGCTGCGCTTCGCGATGTTCATGCTCGCCGAGTACGTCAACATGACCACCGTCTCCGCCCTGGCCGCCACCCTGTTCCTCGGCGGCTGGCGGGCCCCGCTGCCGTTCTCCCTGATCCCCGGCGCCGACTCGGGCTGGTTCGCGCTGCTGTGGTTCGTCATCAAGGTGTGGGGCTTCCTCTTCGTGTTCATCTGGCTGCGCGCCACCCTCCCGCGACTGCGCTACGACCAGTTCATGGCCTTCGGCTGGAAGGTGCTCATCCCCGTCTCCCTGGCCTGGGTCATGGTGGTGGCCGTCCTCCGGGTGGTGGTGGGCCCCGATTCCGCCTTCTTGACGCCCGCCATGGTGCTCGCGGGACTGGTCGCGGTGGGCCTTGTCGTCGTCGTCAGACGCTCGGTGACCAGGCGCGGCGCACGCACCGGCGCACCCGGGCCCGGCGCGCCCACCCCGGACGGCGGCCGGGCGCCGCTCACCCCGGCCCCGGCCGGCGCCGCCCCGTTCGACGCCATGGCCGGAGGGTTCCCCGTCCCGCCGCTCCCCCACCAGCAGCCCGCGCCCGGGAGCGGCCACGCCGACACCAGCCATTCCGGCCCCGGCGACGCCGACACCAGCCACGCCGGCTCTGGCCACCCCGACGCAGGCCACGCCGACACGCCCCCGAACGAGGAGGCCCGCCATGCCTAGGGTGCCCCGATTCCTCGAGCCCCTCGCCGGGTTCGGGGTGACGTTCGGGACCATGTTCAAGCCCGCCCACACCGAGCAGTACCCCGAGGAGAAGGTGCCCGTCGAACCCGGCTACCACGGGCGGCACCAGCTCAACCGGTACCCCGACGGGCTCGAGAAGTGCATCGGCTGCGAACTGTGCGCGTGGGCGTGCCCGGCGGACGCGATCTTCGTCGAGGGTGCCGACAACACCGAGGCCGAGCGCTACTCCCCCGGCGAACGGTACGCGCGTGACTACCAGATCAACTACCTGCGCTGCATCGGCTGCGGGCTGTGCGTGGAGGCGTGCCCCACCCGCGCGTTGACCATGACACGCGAGTACGAGATGGCCGACGACAACCGCACCGACCTCATCTTCACCAAGGAGGACCTGCTCGCCCCGCTGCTCGAGGGCATGGTCCCCGCCCCGCACGACATGTACCCGGGCGCGGACCACGCCTCCTACTACCGCGGCGAGATCACCGGCGCCGCGCCCGAGCAGGGCGAGCCGTACGACCCGGGCCGCGACGGACCGGACGAGGGCGCGCGGGCCGCGCGGCACACCGGCGAGGACCCCCACGCGGCCCCAGAGAGGGAGGAGAGCTGATGTCCGGCGGCGAGTCCGTGCTGTTCTGGGTGCTGGCGACGATCGCCGTGCTCGGGGCGCTCGGGGTGGTGGCGATGCCCAAGGCCGTCTACTCGGCGCTGTGCCTGGCGGCGACCATGGTCTCGCTCGCGGTGCTCTACATGGCGCAGGGCGCGGTGTTCCTGGGCGTGGGCCAGATCGTGGTCTACACCGGCGCGGTGATGATGCTGTTCCTGTTCGTGGTGATGCTCATCGGCGTGGAATCCTCCGACTCGCTGGTCGAACGGATCCGCGGGCACCGGGTCGCGGCGATCGTCGCGGGGCTGGGCTTCGGCATCCTGCTCGCCACCGGGCTGGCGCGGGCGCAGGTGGGCCCGTTCGCCGGGTTCGGGCCGGACCACCAGGACGTGCCCGCGCTGGCGGAGCTGCTGTTCACGCGGCACGTGTGGGCGTTCGAGCTGACCGGCGTGCTGCTCATCATCGCCACCCTCGGCGCCATGGTGCTCGCCCACCGCGAGCGCTTCACCGGCCGGCTCACCCAGCGGCAGCTATCCGAGCAACGGTTCCTGGACTGGCAGCGCGACGAGTCCGCCCGCGTCACCCCGCTGCCCAGCCCGGGCGTGTACGCGCGCCGCAACTCCGCCGACATCCCCGCCCGACTCCCAGACGGCTCCGACGCCCCCGACTCCGTCGCCGACGTCCTGCGCCGCCACCGGGCCCGGCCCGCGGCCGGCGAGCTGGAGCCGGGCGAGACCGACGGCGACGCGGGCGGCGGGTCCCGCGGCCCCGGAGCGACGGGCGGGCCCGGCCACGCGCGCGACGAAGGTGGTGCGCGGCGATGACCCCCGAGGCCTACCTCTATCTCTCGGCGATCCTCTTCACGATCGGCGCCGCCGGATTCCTGCTGCGCCGCAACGCGATCGTGGTGTTCATGTGCATCGAGCTGATGCTCAACGCCACCAACCTCGCGCTGGTGACGTTCGCGCGGTTGCACGGTGACGTCACCGGTCAGGTGCTGGCGTTCTTCGTGATGGTGGTCGCCGCCGCCGAGGTCGTGATCGGCCTGGCGATCATCATGTCCATCTACCGGTCGCGGAGGTCGGCGTCGGTCGACGACGCCGACCTGCTGAGGTACTAGGGGGACGACGACGATGACATCCACCGCCCTCGCGCACGCCCTCGCGCCGGCCGTGACCGACCCCGCCCTCTGGCTGATCCCCGCTCTGCCCCTGCTGGGGGCCGTGATCCTGCTGCTACTCGGGCGGCGCGCGGGCGCGTGGGGGCATCTGCTCGGCTGCGCCGCGGCGCTGGCCGCCTTCGCGGTGGCGCTGTGGCAGTTCGTGCAGATGACCGGCCGCCCCGCCGGTGAGCGGGCCGCCACGCAGACCCTGTTCACGTGGGTGTCGGTGGGCGAGGTGCACGTGGACCTCGGGCTGCGACTGGACCAGCTGTCGATGGTGTTCGTCCTGCTCGTCACCGGCGTGGGACTGCTCATCCACATCTACTCGATCGGCTACATGGCCGCCGACCCGGCGCGGGGGAAGTTCTTCGCCTACCTCAACCTGTTCCTCGCGGCGATGCTGATGCTGGTCATGGCCGACAACTTCCTGGGCCTCTACCTGGGCTGGGAGGGCGTGGGCCTGGTCTCGTACCTGCTCATCGGGTTCTGGCAGCACAAACCCGCCGCCGCGACCGCCGCCAAGAAGGCGTTCGTCGTCAACCGCGTGGGCGACATCGGGCTGGGAATCGCCCTGTTCGTCATGGTCACCCAGCTGGGCACGCTGAGCT
>DWWG01000231.1 GCA_019119875.1 Candidatus Dietzia intestinigallinarum
GTCCGTCCGCAGGAGCAGCGCGATCCCGTCCGGGGTGTGCCCGCGCAGACCTATCACCTCGAGTCGGACGTCACCGACGGTGACGTGGTCGCCGTGGGAGACGTGACGGTCGGTGGGGACGTCGATCGAGCCGGCGTCTCCGGGGGAGGCGATGGTGGTGAGTCCCAGGGCATCCACCGTCTCGGCCAGGCCGATCCAGTGGTCCGCGTGCAGATGGGTGGTGAGGACCTCCTCGACGGCCGGGGCGTGCTCCTTGAGATGTGAGATCAGCTGGGGGGCGTCGTTGGCGGCGTCGATGAGCAGAACATCACCCGTCGCGACGGACTCGACGATGTAGACGTTGTTGTCCATCTCACCCACGGAGATCTTGGACAGGCGTGCCGGCCCCACGATCCAGCGCTCGCCGGTGAGCCGACCGTCCAGACGACCGGAGTAGCCCTCGGTGAGGGTGATGTGATCGGGAAGTGACGCAGTGGTGTTCGACATAACTGCAGGCTACCGACGCTGCGGGCGGTCGGGGATCGCGAGCGTGTCGGAGTACGTTGGTACCTTCGTGTGCGGGAACGGCGGCCATGCGGCACGTACGGCTATGTGGCGACCTCCCCTTCGGAAGGAGAACCCATGGTGGACCGGCTGGTCGTCCGCGGCGCGCGTGAGCACAACCTCAAGAGCGTGGACATCGACGTCCCCCGTGACTCGCTGATCGTGTTCACCGGCTTGTCCGGGTCCGGTAAGTCGTCGCTCGCGTTCGACACGATCTTCGCGGAGGGGCAGCGCCGCTACGTCGAATCGCTCTCGTCCTATGCGCGGATGTTCCTCGGGCAGATGGACAAGCCGGACGTCGACTTCATCGAGGGACTTTCTCCGGCGGTGTCCATCGACCAGAAGTCCACCAACCGGAACCCCCGGTCGACCGTCGGCACCATCACCGAGGTCTACGACTATCTCCGGTTGCTCTACGCACGGGCAGGTGTTCCGCACTGCCCCACCTGCGGCGAGGTGGTCTCGCGCCAGACGCCACAGCAGATCGTCGACCAGATCCTGGAGGGGGAGGAGGGCTCCCGCTTCCAGGTGCTGGCGCCGGTCGTCCGTACCCGCAAGGGCGAGTTCGTCGACCTGTTCGCCAAGCTCGCCGCAGACGGGTACAGCCGTGTCCGGGTTGACGGGGAGCTGTACTCCCTGACCGAACCACCGACCCTGAAGAAGCAGGAGAAGCACGACATCGAGGTGGTGGTGGACCGGCTCGCCACCAAACCCTCCGCCCGGCAGCGGCTCACCGACTCCGTCGAGACCGCACTCGGTCTCGCCGACGGTGTGATCGTGATCGACTACGTGGATCTCGAGGAGTCGGACCCCGCCCGGCGGCGCCGTTTCTCCGAGCACATGGCCTGCCCCAACGGTCACCCCATCGCCCTCGACGACATGGAACCGCGGGCGTTCTCGTTCAACTCGCCGTACGGCGCGTGCCCGGTGTGCGACGGACTCGGCTCTCACCTCGAGGTGGATCCGGATCTGGTGGTGCCCGATCCGGAGGTCTCGCTGGCGGACGGGGCGATCGCACCGTGGTCGGGCGGCCAGAGTGCCGACTATTTCCAGCAGCTCCTGTCGGGACTGGCTGACGACATGGGTTTCGACCTGCGCACTCCCTGGAAGGACCTGCCCGCCAAGGCGCGCAAGGCGGTCCTCGGTGGTGCTTCCACCAAGGTCCGGGTGAGGTACCGCAACCGGTACGGACGGGTGCGGACCTATGACGCCAAGTTCGAGGGCGTCATGTCCTTTTTGAAGCGACGTCTCGAGCAGACCGAGTCGGAGTCCCAGAAGGAGCGCTACCAGGGCTACATGCGCGAGGTGCCCTGCCCCGCGTGTCACGGGACCCGTCTCAAGCCCGAGATCCTCGCGGTGACCCTGAGCGGTCCCGGCGGGCAGGACCGGTCCATCGCCGACATCAGTCGCATGTCCGTCGCGGACTGTGCCGATTTCCTGGACGGGCTCGTGCTGACCTCCCGGCAGGCCATGATCGCAGGCCGGGTCCTCAAGGAGATCCAGGCCCGCATGGGCTTCCTGCTCGATGTCGGCCTGGACTATCTGTCGCTCGACCGGGTCGCCGGGAGTCTGTCCGGAGGTGAGGCACAGCGCATCCGGCTGGCCACGCAGATCGGCTCCGGTCTCGCCGGCGTGCTCTACGTCCTCGACGAGCCGTCGATCGGTCTGCACCAGCGGGACAACCGTCGTCTCATCGACACCCTGGTGCGGCTCCGGAACCTGGGCAACACACTGCTGGTGGTGGAGCACGACGAGGACACGATCAGGTCCGCCGACTGGATCGTCGACATCGGCCCGCTCGCGGGCGAGCACGGTGGGAGGGTCGTCCACTCCGGGGACTACGACGGGCTGCTGGCCAACGAGCAGTCGCTGACGGGCGATTATCTCGCTGGCCGTCGGACCATCGCGGTGCCGGAGTCCCGGCGTGAGCCGGACAAAGAGAAGAGGCTGCGCGTGCGTGGCGCGCGCGAGAACAATCTCAAGAACGTCGACGTGGTCTTCCCCGCCGGGGTGCTCTGCGCGGTCACCGGAGTCTCGGGTTCCGGCAAGTCGACTCTGGTCAACGACATCCTCGCCACGTCACTGGCCAATCAGCTCAACCGCGCGCGGCAGGTCCCCGGGCGTCACTCCGGAATCGACGGGGTGGAGGACTTCGACAAGCTCGTCCGGGTGGACCAGTCGCCGATCGGTCGTACCCCGCGCTCGAACCCCGCCACCTACACCGGCGTGTTCGACAAGATCCGTACGCTGTTCGCGGCCACCACCGAGGCGAAGGTGCGTGGATACAAGGCGGGCCGGTTCTCGTTCAACGTCAAGGGCGGCCGCTGTGAGGCGTGCCAGGGTGACGGCACTCTGAAGATCGAGATGAACTTCCTCCCGGATGTGTACGTGCCCTGCGAGGTGTGTCAGGGGGCGCGGTACAACCGCGAGACGTTGGAGGTGCACTACAAGGGCAAGACCATCGCCGAGGTGTTGGACATGCCGATCGAGGAGGCCTGCGAGTTCTTCGAACCCATCACCTCGATCCACCGGTACCTCAGAACCCTCACCGAGGTGGGGCTGGGATATGTGCGGTTGGGGCAGTCCGCACCGACCCTCTCCGGCGGTGAGGCGCAGCGTGTCAAGCTCGCGGCCGAGCTCCAGAAGCGGTCCAGCGGCCGCACCGTCTACATCCTCGACGAGCCCACGACCGGGCTGCATTTCGAGGACATCACCAAGCTCCTCATGGTGATCCAGGGGTTGGTGGACAAGGGCAACACGGTCATCGTGATCGAGCACAACCTGGACGTGATCAAGAGCGCGGACTGGGTGATCGACATGGGGCCCGAGGGCGGTGCGGGCGGCGGAACAGTGGTCGCCCAGGGCACGCCCGAGGAGGTCGCCCGGGTCTCCGAAAGTCATACCGGCCGTTTCCTCGCCGACGTGCTTCGCGCCGGTGGGGCCGGCGCCACCGGGGCCACGGTGACGCCGGATCAGGGGTCGGGGGCGCGAGCCGGGAAGGCCGCCGCGAAGGCCGCCGAGAAGCCGGCGGAGAAGGCGGCCTCGGCGACACGCTCGGAGAAGTCCGCACGGAAGACGGCAGCCAAGGCGGCTCGGAAGGCCCGGGCACTGCGCTGAGGCGGCGCGACCGCCGGGGGACCAGGTGAGGCGGCTGCCTCGTCAGGGGAACACCCGGACTCCCTGGGAAAACTCAGTAGACGGGGCCGGTGAACTTCTCGCCGGGGCCCTCACCGGGCTCGTCCGGGTAGGCGCTGGCCTCGCGAAACGCACGTTGCAGTCCCTGGAGACCATCGCGCACCACACGTGCCTGCGGTCCGAGGTGCTCGGTGGATCCGGTGACGAGCCCTGCCAGCGCGGTGATGAGCTTGCGTGCCTCATCGAGGTCCAGGTGCGGGCTCGCGGTGGGCTCGTCGTCGGAGAGACCGAGCTTCTCGGCGGCGGCGCTCATCAGCACGACGATTGACCGGAAGATGACTTCCTGTGCGGACACGTCGGCCAGATCGACGATCTCGACCTCACGGGCATCGATATGCTCGTCGAGGGAGTTCCCGGCGGCCTGGTCGGCAGAGGTTGGCTGGTCGGTGGTCATGCGATCCACTGTCCCACGGACGGCATGATTCCGTGTGGTCCGGGCACCGGTTTGGGGGTCGCGGCGGATCCTGGTAACCTGGTGGGCGACTGTGGGAACTCGTTACGTAACGGGTTCCGCCGTTCAAGAGGAGCCCGATCTCCCACCATCCGACGCCGGCAGGTTGTTTGATGGTCACCACCCTCGGCGAGGGTTCTGTGAGCGATCGCAGATGCATTGTCGCCGACGGGTGAGGAGTGAGAGGCCCCGGGCATCCGTGCCATGGGGCCTTTTCGGTTCACCCGACCCGTGTCGGGAGGAACCGGGCCCCTCGAGGACGGATGCGCGGCCACGGAAGTGGTCGCAAACGCATGCGCACCGAAACTACCGAGGAGAGCCCATCAGCGCCGAAGCACGTATCAACGAACGAATCCGCGTCCCCGAAGTCCGACTCGTCGGCCCCGGGGGCGAGCAGGTGGGGATCGTTCGCGTCGAGGATGCACTTCGACTGGCCCTGGAGGCCGATCTGGACCTCGTCGAGGTCGCGCCCAACGCACGTCCGCCGGTCTGCAAGATCATGGACTACGGCAAGTTCAAGTACGAGGCCGCTCAGAAGGAGCGCGAGGCCCGGAAGAACCAGCAGCAGACGGTGGTCAAGGAGCAGAAGCTCCGTCCGAAGATCGACACGCATGACTACGAGACCAAGAAGGGGAACGTCGTCCGTTTCCTGGAGAAGGGCTCGAAGGTCAAGGTGACGATCATGTTCCGGGGCCGCGAGCAGTCCCGACCCGAGCTCGGGTTCAGGCTGCTGCAGCGCCTCGCAGACGACATCACCGACTACGGGTACGTCGAGACCAGCGCCAAGCAGGACGGCCGCAACATGACGATGGTCGTGGCCCCGCATCGCGGTGCCAAGACCCGTGCCAAGGCGCAGGACTCGAAGGTCACCGACCCCGCTTCGGACTGATTCCGACCGGCTCTGAGCGCCGAACCAGACCACGGACGCCCCGCGTCCGCCCCCCGAGACCCCACCGGGTCCCGGGACGAACCATGTGAGGAAGACCGATCATGCCGAAGATGAAGACCCACAAGGGCACCGCCAAGCGCTTCCGGAAGACCGGAACCGGCAAGCTGGTCCGCCAGCAGGCCAACCGCCGCCACATCATGGAGAAGAAGCCTTCCAAGCGCACCCGTCGTCTCGACGGTCGCACGGACGTCGCGCCGGCCGATGTGCCCCGCGTGAAGCGGCTCCTCGGGCTCTGAGCCCGCACAGACGTAGAACTTTCGGCCACCGCACAAGGTGACCATCCCAGACCAGTGAGGATAGACCAGTGGCACGCGTGAAGAGAGCCGTCAACGGCCAGAAGAAGCGTCGGACCGTACTCGAGTCCACCAAGGGCTACCGTGGGCAGCGCTCGCGGCTGTACCGCAAGGCCAAGGAGCAGATGCTCCACTCG
>DWWG01000232.1 GCA_019119875.1 Candidatus Dietzia intestinigallinarum
CACGACGGGGAACTGGAACCTGTTACAGTTCGGCACAATCGGTCGTGGCCGCGGGTCGCGCCGAAACCGGCGTACCGTCGGAAGGGTGAACGGGCTCATCCGTTCAGCCCGATCATCTATGACGTTCTGGAGGTCAGCAGCGGTGGGCAATGCGTCCAAGACCAGGCTGGACAAGGTGGTTATCCGCATCGCGGGTGACTCGGGTGACGGCATGCAGCTCGCTGGTGACCAGTTCACCTCCGAGGCCGCCGCCTTCGGTAACGACCTGGCCACCCAGCCGAACTACCCGGCCGAGATCCGGGCCCCGCAGGGCACGATCCACGGTGTGTCGAGTTTCCAGATCCAGATCGCGGACTACGACATCCTCACCGCGGGCGATCGTCCCGACGTGCTGGTGGCCATGAACCCGGCGGCCCTGAAGGCCAACATCGGAGATCTGCCCTCGGGCGGGATCCTCATCGTCAACTCCGACGAGTTCACCAAGCGCAACCTCACCAAGGTCGGCTACGAGTCCAACCCGCTCGGCTCGCCGGCGTTCGAGGCCTTCCAGGTCCACGACGTGGCCATGAGCTCGCTGACGATCGGCGCCCTGGAGAGCCTGGACATCGGCAAGAAGGACGCCGAGCGGTCCAAGAACATGTTCGCCCTCGGCCTGCTGATGTGGATGTACGGGCGCACGGTCGAGTCCATCGAGAAGTTCCTGCAGGACAAGTTCGCCAGCAAGCCCATCATCCTCGAGGCCAACATCCTCGCCCTGCGCACCGGCTGGAACTACGGCGAGACCACCGAGGCGTTCGCCTCGGAGTACGAGATCAAACCCGCGCAGCTGCCCGCCGGCCGGTACCGCCAGATCACCGGCAACACCGCCCTGGCCTACGGCCTGGTCACCGCCGGACGGTCCGCCGACATGCCGGTGTTCCTGGGCACCTACCCCATCACCCCGGCCTCGGACATCCTGCACGAGCTGAGCAAGCTCAAGCAGTTCGACGTGACCACCTTCCAGGCCGAGGACGAGATCGCCGGCATCGCCGCCGCACTCGGCGCCTCCTACGGCGGCTCACTGGGGGTCACCTCCACCTCCGGACCGGGCCTGGCCCTCAAATCCGAGGCCATCGGCCTGGCCGTGATGACCGAACTACCACTGGTGGTCATCGACGTCCAGCGCGGCGGCCCCTCCACCGGCCTGCCCACCAAAACCGAGCAGTCGGACCTGCTGCAGGCCCTGTTCGGCCGCAACGGCGAGTCCCCGGTCGCGGTGATCGCACCGCAGTCACCGGCCGACTGCTTCGACGCCGCCCGCGAGGCCGCCCGCATCGCGGTCACCTACCGCACCCCGGTCATCCTGCTCTCCGACGGGGCGATCGCCAACGGCTCCGAACCGTGGCTGCTGCCCGAGGTCAGCGACCTGCCGCCCATCGCCAAGAACCTGGCCCAGGCGCCTGCAGTCGGCGAAGAGGACGCCGCCACCGACTACCTGCCCTACGCCCGCCACCCGGAGACACTGGCCCGCGACTGGGCCGTGCCCGGCACCCCGGGCCTGGAACACCGCATCGGCGGGCTGGAGAAATCCAACGGCACCGGCAACATCTCCTACACCGGGGACAACCACGCCCTGATGACCCGTATCCGCGCGCTGAAGATCGCGCTGATCGAGGTCCCGGACCTCGAAGTGGACGACCCCACCGGCGACGCCGACGTGCTCGTGATCGGCTGGGGCTCCTCCTACGGCCCCATCGGCGAGGCGGTGCGCCGCGCCCGCGCCGCCGGCCACCGCGTTGCCCGCACCCACGTGCGGCACCTGAACCCGCTGCCGGGCAACATCGGCGAGGTGCTCGCGCGCTACCGCCGGGTGCTCGTGCCGGAGATGAACCTCGGTCAGCTGTCGATGCTGCTCAAGGCCCGGTTCCCCGCGCAGATCCAGCCCATCACCAAGGTGCAGGGCATGGCGTTCACCGCCGAGGAGCTGCAGAACGCCATCGAGGCCGAGTTCGCCGGCCGCCTCACCCACGCCGAGCACGACAAGTACCGGATCGCCCTGGACGATGTCGCAACCACCACCGGCGAGCCCGCCGCCCGTAACCGGCGGACCGGCATCACCGCCACCGGCACCACCACCGCCAACCGCGCCCGCTGACACACGAGCGAGGAGAGGATCACCCATGACCAGTACAGATTCCGGACTCGTCGGCAACCCGCTTCCCCTGGACGCGTTGGCGCACGTGCCCACCACCGATGAGCCGCAAAAGCCCAAGGACTACACCTCCGACCAGGAGGTGCGCTGGTGCCCCGGCTGTGGCGACTACGTCATCCTGGCCACCATCCGCTCCCTGCTGCCCAAGCTCGGCCTCAAACGCGAGAACATCACCTTCATCTCCGGCATCGGCTGCTCCAGCCGCTTCCCGTACTACCTCGACACCTACGGCATGCACTCCATCCACGGCCGCGCGCCGGCCATCGCCACCGGACTGGTCACCACCCGCGAGGACCAGTCCGTCTGGGTGGTCACCGGCGACGGCGACGCCATGTCCATCGGCGGCAATCACCTCATCCACACCCTGCGCCGCAACGTCAACCTCAACATCCTGCTGTTCAACAACCGGATCTACGGACTGACCAAGGGCCAGTACTCCCCCACCTCCGAAGCCGGCAAGATCACCAAATCCAGCCCCATGGGCTCGCTGGACCACCCCTTCAACACCCTGTCACTGGCACTGGGAGCCGAAGGCACCTTCGTCGCCCGCGCCCTGGACTCGGACCGCAAGGGACTGACCGAGGTCCTCGAAGCCGCCGCCCACCACCGCGGCACCAGCTTCGTGGAGATCATGCAGGACTGCCCCATCTTCAACGACGGCTCCTTCGACATCCTCCGCAAGGAAAACGCCGCCGACCACATCATCCCCGTGCGCCACGGCGAGAAGATCATCTTCGGCGACGAGGGACAGCACTGCGTCGTGCGCAACGGATTCTCCCTGGCAGTCGCCGCCACCGCCGACGTGGACGAGGCCGACATCATCGTCCACGACGCCCACACCGACGACCCCGCCTACGCCCACGCCCTGGCCAACCTGTCCAGCCACGACCTGACCTACACCGTCATGGGCATCATCCGCCAGATCCACCGCCCCACCTACGACGACCAGGCCCGCGAACAGGTCGCCACCGCCAAACACACCGCACCCGGCGACCTCCAGGCCCTCCTCGACGGACCCAACACCTGGACCGTCGCCTGACACCCACACAGACCGGATAACGCGCGCGGGCGGGGGCGCGGGCCGGGCGAAGGCACGAGCGCGGCCCGAGCGCGAGCGCGGCCCGAGCGCGAGCGCGGCCCGAGCGCGGGTGCTCAGACCCGCAGCGTCACCGTCCCCGTGACGCGTCCCCGCGCGCCCCAGGTCCGCTCGACGATGTCCGCGGTGCCGTGTTCGTCGACCCGGACGGCGGTCGTGGATCGGGTGCCGTACCATCGGCCCACGCGGACGAACCTCGAGGACAGTCGCCACTCCTGGGCAAGCGGCACGCCGGTCCGCGGCAGGCGGTGGAGCGGGGCCCTGCGACGGTCGGCGAGCAGGTCGAGCAGCGGGGACGACCAGTCGGGCCGCGAGACCGCGTCGTCGTCGACGTAGCGCCGCACGTCGCCGACCGCACCCGTGACCTTGGGCCAGGGTGTGTCCAGCGCGGCGTTTGACAGCCCGTGCACCCGCTCCCCCAGCATTTCGGGCCCGCGACGGGACCGGTTGGAGGCCCACCACAGTTCGTCGGGGTCTCCGGCCAGGAGGTTCACACCGGCGTACCGGTCGAGATCCGGCGCGACGTGGCGCACGTAGTCGATCGCCGGGACCGGCCCGGTGAGTGCGTCGACGGGCAGCTCGCCACGCGAGGCGTCGGACGGCGGCGGGGTCCCGGGCTCACGGAAATTGGTCACGGCCGCCAAGTGTCCGCCGGCGGCCAGCGCCAGCCAGGTCCCTCCGGCGGTGACGTCCCGGCCGGCCACGATCCCGCCGACCCCCTCGCGGTCCGCGGACCACTCGTGCAGCGGCTCGGTGGGCCGCTGCAGCATCTCGTCCCTGTTGGCCACCACGACGAGGGGGTACCGGGGATGGACCCGGCGGGCGACGACGAGCATGCACATGTGATCGAAACTACCCGGGCCACCACTCTTCGGGGACCCCGGCGGGCGCGGCCCCGATGTTCTGGGCCAGGCGGGTGCGGGCGCGCGCGGTTCCCAGCCGCAGCAGCGGGCCCCCGCCCTTGGGGCCGACGTAGGTGGTGCGGATGCCGACACGCTCCAGCGCCGAAGCCAGGGCGGCCCTCCTGGGGGCGTGGTGCTCCGCGCCGGCGTCGATCCCCAGCTCGACGATCCCGCCGGGCGTGATCCGGCCCGCGGTGAGGAACCAGACGCGCAGGGCCCCGGCGGAGGGCGACCACCCCTCGGGCACCGCCGAGACCGCGCCCCGGCGCCAGCGCCGCACCACGGGGACCAGCGCCGCCGACCGTGCCGTGGACACCGTGCACCGCCCGTCCGGGTCCGCGTCCGACCGCACCGGGTCGAGACCGGCCTCGGTGAGCAGCGCGACCAGGGCATCGGCCCGCCACGGCGCATCGAGGGCCACCGACACCTGCGCGTGGGCATCGGTGAGCGTCGACTGGCCCCGGGCGGCCAGTGCTCCTGCGAGATCCGCGGGTTCCGGGACGTGGTCGTCCGCGGCGAAGAACGACAGCTGCGTCACGGACCTGAGCCTACGGCCGGACTCCGACACGAGGCGAGGCCCCCACCGCGGTCGCGGTGGGGGCCTCGCCTCGAATCGACCTGGATGGTCAGAGCGCGCGGACAGCCTGCGCCTGGGGGCCCTTCTGTCCCTCACCGACCTCGAACTCGACCCGCTGGTTCTCCTCGAGGGACTTGAAGCCGGTGCCCTCGATGGAGGAGTAGTGGACGAAGAGGTCGGCGGAACCGTCCTCGGGGGCGATGAACCCGTACCCCTTCTCCGCGTTGAACCACTTGACGGTGCCCTGTGCCATGTCTACTGCATTCCTTTTTCCGTACTGCCATGTGCGACCCGCGGGATGGCCACGCGTGCCGGGTCGGCGCCCTCACCCGCGGATCACCGGGGACGAAAAAGTCGACCGGGTCCAGTAGATCACGAGCGCGACCACTTCAGAACAGATCTCGGGCACCTCGGCCACACGATGTCCACCGTCGGCGGAGCGCACCGCCACGACCGGGCGCGATACGGCCCCGACTACGGTCGAGGTGTGACGACGTACGGACGAGAACTCCTCGGGCACCTGCTCGACCAGCTCCCCGGCGACTCGTCCCCGCTCACCCACGCCGTGGACCTGCCCGCCCGGCAGGCCCGGTACGCCGACTGGCCGACGTGGGCACACCCCGGCCTGGTCGCCGAGCTGCGCGACCGCGGCGTGGACCGCCCGTGGGCCCATCAGGTCGCCACCGCCGAGCACGCCCACGCCGGCCGTGACGTGGTGGTGGCCACCGGCACCGCGTCGGGCAAGTCGCTGGGCTATCAACTGCCCGCGCTCAGCGCACTGGCGGCGGACCGCAACGCGTGCGTGCTGTACCTGTCCCCCACCAAGGCGCTGGGCCAGGACCAGCTGTCGTCGGTGGTCTCGCTGGTCGACGCGGTCCCCGACCTCGCCCACGTGGCCCCCGCCTCCTACGACGGCGACACCCCGACCGACGCCCGGCCGTGGATCCGCGAGAACTCGCGGTGGATCGTCACCAACCCGGACATGCTCCACCTGTCGGTGCTGGGACGGGCCCGCCAGTGGACGCGCATCCTGCGGGGGCTGCGCTTCGTCGTCGTCGACGAGTGTCACTCCTACCGCGGCGTGTTCGGCTCCAACGTGGCCCTGGTCCTGCGCCGGCTCGACCGGCTCGCCCGCGCCCTGGGCGCCGATCCCACCTTCGTCCTGGCCTCCGCCACCACCTCGGACGCGGCGGCCGCGGCGAGCACCCTCACGGGGCGTGACTGCGTGGAGGTCACCGACGACGCCTCGCCGCAGGGCGGGCGCACCGTCGCCCTGTGGGAGCCACCCCTGATGGAGGGGCTCACCGGGGAGAACGGCGCCCCGGTGCGGCGGCCCGCGCCGGTGGAGTCGTCGACCCTCATGGCCTCACTCGTCGCGGAAGGCGCGCGGACCCTGACGTTCGTGCGCTCCCGGGCGGGCGCCGAGTCCACCGCCCTGCGCGCCCGCGAGAAGCTCGCAACCGAGCACGGCGCGCGCGGACGCGATCTCGCCGGGCGGATCGCCGCCTACCGCGCCGGGTACCTGGCCGACGACCGCCGCCGTCTGGAGCGCGACCTCGCGGACGGGGCGCTGGTGGGGGTGGCGTCGACCTCGGCGCTCGAGCTGGGCGTGGACATCTCCGGGCTCGACGCCGTGGTCAGCGCCGGATTCCCCGGGACGATCGCCTCGTTCTGGCAGCAGGCCGGCCGGGCGGGACGGCGCGGCCAGGGCGCGCTGGTGATGCTCGTCGCGCGCGACGACCCGCTCGACACCTACCTCGTACATCACCCCGAGGCGCTGCTCGGACGCCCCGTGGAGGCGACGGTCACTGATCCGCGTAACCCCGTGCTGTTGGCGGGCCAGTTGCGGTGCGCGGTGAGTGAGCGCCCGATGTCGCACGCGGAGGCCGACGCGTGGGGCGCGACGGAGGTGCTGGAGTCGCTGGCCCGCGACAAGCTGGTCCGGCGCCGGCTGGCGGGGTGGTATCCGGCGGCAGACGACCACGCCCCGCACGTCGAGGTGGACATCCGCGGGAGCGGCGGTGCGGAGGTCATGATCGTGGACACCCTGGACGGGCGGATGCTCGGCACCATCGACTCGGTGCGGGCCCGCTCTCAGGTCCACCCGGGGGCGCTGTACCTGCACCAGGGCGAGTCGTTCGTGGTGGATGACCTGGATCTGGACGACGGGCTGGCGCTGTGCCGCCCGGAGGAGCCGGAGTGGACCACGTCGGCACGGGAGCAGGTGAACATCGACCTGATCGAGACACTCGAGTCGGTTCCGGCCGGGCCGGTGACCCTGTCGTTCGCGGACGTCGAGGTGACCACCCGCGTGACCGGCTACCAGCGGCGGCTGCGTGGTGGCGAGATCCTCGACGTGACCCCGCTCGACCTGCCGGAGACGACGCTGGCCACCCGCGCGGTGGTCTACACCGTCACCCCACGGCTGCTCCGGGTCGCGGGGCTCGAGGAGGCGGACTGGCCGGGCGCGCTGCACGCCGCGGAGCACGCGGCTATCGGGCTGCTGCCGCTGGTGGCGACGTGCGACCGCTGGGACATCGGCGGGGTGTCGACGGCCCTGCACCCGGACACCGGCCTGCCGACGGTGTTCGTCTACGACGGCTACTCAGGTGGCGCGGGCTTCGCCGAGCGCGGGTTCCGGCGCGCGGAGGCGTGGCTGCGGGCGACGCTCGAGGCGATCGGCGCGTGCGAGTGCGCGTCCGGCTGCCCGTCGTGCATCCAGTCCCCCAAGTGCGGGAACGGCAACGAGCCGCTGTCCAAGTCGGGGGCGCTCGCCCTCCTGGCGGAGGTCGTGGGGCAACTTGCGGGTGCCGGCGCGGAGTAGTGGGCGCGCCGCGGCCGGTGGTCGAGGAAGTGGGCGCGCCGCGGCCGGTGGTCGAGGGGTGGGTGACGACGACAACGCCGGAGGGCGGGTGCGGCCGGTGTGGCCGCACCCGCCCTCCGGGTCGGTGCTGTCAGCGTCGTGGGCTCAGGCGAACGTGCCACCCGGGGTCGGGTCGACGCTCTCGAACTGACGCCCGCGGGCGATCAGCAGGATGATGAGCGCGATGATCGCCGGGAGGAAGATCGACGCCCCCATGAACACGAACTTGTCCACCAGGAATCCGATCGCGCCTCCGCCGGCGAACCCGAGGAGGATCCCGAAGAAGATGCCGGACCACTTGATGTTGGGCTCCCCGTTGATGCCCTCCTTCTTGAAGAAGGACTGGACGAGGAAGTTGAACGCCATCTGGACCACGAAGGTCACGGCGATGTTGCCGTAGAGCATCCCGTGGTCCTTGTGGAAGGCGTTGCCCTGCGCTCCGGCCACGAAGCTGATGCCGAACGCGATCCAGACCGCCGCCATCTTGTGGTTGGCGTCCACGTCGAAGAACTTGTCCGAGCTGGAGCCGTCGCCCACCAGGACCACCGCGAGGATGCCGAGGATCACCAGGAGCACGATCTGGATCACCAGGACGCTACGGGTGTAGACGTGGCCCTTGCGCAGCCTGTTCGTCATGAGGACACCGCACGCGGCGGACCCCAGGCCGAAGGCGATGATCGCGCCCACGGGGAACCACAGCTTGTCCCAGTTGGCCTGGATGAGGTAGTACCCCACCGAGACGACGTTGCCCGACTGGACAGTCGAGAACGTCGAGGCGTTGGCCAGCGTCCACGCGTTGAGCGTGCCCGCCATGAACGCCAGGAAGAAGCCGACGAGCGGCAACTCCATGAGCGGGAATCGGACTCTTTCCGGATGCTCGTCGATCGTCCGGACATCTGGTTGTGCCATCAGATCTCTCCCCTCTTTCCGTCGACCCGTCTGGGATCAGTTGAGTTGGTCTGCAATCGTTGTGGGCTCGTGCGCCGGTCGACGCACGCCCGTGGCTTCCCCGGACGCGGGGCCGGCGGCCCCGTCCGTGACCTTCCCCGGGGCACTGCCCCGGGACGTGGCGGCCCGCAGCGGTGCGAGCGCCTCGGTCACGGCGGTGAACCGGCGGAAGTACTCCCTGAGCACCTCCGCGGCCACCTCGCTGTCCGGCAGTCGCCCGTGGGACAGCACGAAACTGAGGCCGAACGGGTTTCCGTCGAGCTTGTTGATGGTCGGGTCGGCGGTGCTGGGCGGGACCAGGACACAGCCCCACGCGGCGCCGACCGCGTTGAGGCTGTCGACCACCCGCTCCTGGCCGGCGTGGGCGAACCCGGACGTGGCCATGGCGGCGAACGTCTTGTTGACGAACGTGCCGTGCACCGCCGAGTCGTGGTGCTCGTCGATGAAGGCCTTGACCGAGGCCGAGGGCAGTCCCGTGTGGGACGGGGAGGTCAGGACGATGCCGTCCGCCCAGTCCAGGTCCTCCGCCGAGACGATCTCCGCCTCGGCGGCCTCGGGCCGGACGACGTCATCCATCACGATCTCCCGGACCCTGCGCACGCGCGCCTGCGCGCCGACGGAGGCCAGGGCGGCCTCCGTCAGCTGCGCCAGTTGCGCGTTGGCGCCGAACACGCTCGAGAAGACCACCAGTACGCGGGCCATGGTGTTACTTCTGGACCTTGGACTGGTCGTACCAGATCACCGGCGCCGGCTTGTCGTCCGTCGGCAGCGACTCGACGAACTGGGTCGAGACGTCGAGGTGGTCGGCCACCACCTGTGCCGGGTTGGACGCGAGCCACTTGTTCGCGGAGATGTCCGAGTACTCGGGGTGCTTGAACACCTCGACGAAGATCAGCTTCTCCGTGCCGATGTTCTGGACGTAGTGCCCCGCGACGAGGGGAACGATGCCCACGTCGCCGGCACGGAAGTCGAAGGTGCGGGCCAGGCCGTTCGAGTCGAAGATCGACATCCGGGCCTCACCCTGGATGTAGTACTGCCACTCCGCGGCCTTCGGATGCCAGTGCAGCTCACGCATGCCGCCGGGCTCGACCTCGACGAACGCCGCCGAGATGGTCTTGGCCGCGGGGAAGGTGTTGACGTCGACGATCCGCACCCGGCCCGCCTCGGACTCGATCGGCTCGACGTCCTCCATGTGCAGCGTGAACGGCGAGGGGACCTTCCCGTCCGGGACGGGGCGGTCCACCTCGGCGATGGGCCCCGGCAGCGAGGCGTTGAAGATGTACTTCTCCTTCTTGGGGAAGGAGCTGATCTCCGCGACGGACTTCTTGAGGTTCGCGGCCACCACGTCCTGCGGGGTATGGGCGAACCAGTCCGACAGCAGGAACGTGAAGTTCTCGGAGAAGTCCGGGTCACTGAACACCAGGAGGAACTCGACGCCGTCCTCCAGGGCCTGGATCGAGTGCGGGAGACCGGCCTCGAAGTTCCACAGGTCGCCCGCCTTGACGTCGTCGATGTACGACCGGCCGAACTCGTCGACGGAGGTCACCCGGCAGCTGCCGACCAGCACCAGGCCCCACTCGGCCTCCTTGTGCCAGTGGAGCTCGCGGTAGGCGCCCGGGGCCAGCGCCATGTTGACGCCCGCGAC
>DWWG01000233.1 GCA_019119875.1 Candidatus Dietzia intestinigallinarum
CAGGGCGGAGAACCCGCCCGCGACTGGCTGGGTCGCAGAGACTTTGAGGAGTTGACCTCGCAGATGACCACTGTCGCCGTAGTCGGAGCCACGGGCCAGGTGGGGCGTGTGATGCGTGCCCTGCTCGAGGAGCGGGACTTCCCGGCGGACGAGGTCCGGTTCTTCGCGTCCGCCCGTTCGGCCGGCACCACGCTGGAGTTCCGGGGTGAGGACATCGTGGTGGAGGACACCGCCGCCGCCACCGATGAGGAGCTCAAGGGCATCGACATCGCGCTCTTCTCGGCCGGCGGCACGATGTCCAGGGAGCAGGCGCCTCGTTTCGCGGCGGCCGGCGCCGTCGTCGTCGACAATTCCAGCGCCTGGCGCAAGGACCCGGACGTTCCCCTGGTGGTGTCGGAGGTGAACCCGGGCGCGGCGCAGGACCCGCCCAAGGGGATCATCGCCAACCCGAACTGCACCACCATGGCCGCGATGCCGGTGCTCAAGGTGCTGCACGACGCGGCGGGCCTGAAGCGGCTCGTGGTGTCGACGTATCAGGCGGTGTCGGGCTCGGGCCTGGCGGGTGTGGACGCGCTGAACGAGCAGGTCACCAACAATGTGGGCGCGGGGCACGAGCTGGTGCACGACGGTGGCGCGCTGCAGGCCGGGGAGAACGGGCCGTACGTGGCGCCGATCGCGTTCAACGTCCTGCCCATGGCGGGCGCGATCGTGGACGACGGTTCCGAGGAGACCGACGAGGAGCAGAAGCTGCGCAACGAGTCGCGGAAGATCCTCGACATCCCGGATCTGCGCGTGGCGGGCACCTGCGTGCGCGTGCCCGTGTACACCGGTCACACGCTGAGCATCACCGCGGAGTTCGACGAGGACATCACGCCGGAGCGGGCGCGCGAGCTGCTGTCGGACGCGCCAGGCGTGAAGGTCGTGGACGTGCCGACCCCGCTCGAGGCGGCGGGCAGTGACGAGTCGCTGGTGGGTCGTATCCGTCAGGATCAGTCGGTCGAGGGCAACAAGGGGCTGAGTCTGGTGGTCTCGGGCGACAACCTGCGCAAGGGCGCGGCGCTCAACACCATCCAGATCGCGGAGCTGCTGGTCAAGAAGTAGGCGGTCGCGGGGGCGGCTCGTGGTTGTATGACGACGACGACGTCGACCCGCCGCACGTGCACGCGGTGAGAGGCTCCACCCGGAGTTCGTGTTCCGACCCACTGCCGACGGGGTTCTTCGGATAGGCTAACCTTCCTTGAAGTGGAACCTCGAGTCGGGAGAACTGATGAACCGTTTGGGCCTGCATCTGCGTCGTGCCGCCGCCGTCGTCGCCCTGGGTGCCCTCGCCGCGGGCCCGGGGCTTGCGGTGGGGGCCGTCGCCGCCGCGGCGCCCGGTGACGAGGTCCAGCTCACGCTGTCGGAGAGCACGGATCTCGTCGATGGTCAGGAGATCACCGTCGAGGGCTCGGGTGTGGATCCCGCCAGAGGGTTCTACCTGTCCACCTGCGTCATCGGCACGAGTGGTCCCACCGGGCCGGACTGTGCCGGCGGCCCGGACGACAGGTACGCCTCCGCGTGGGTGTCCAACAGTCAGGGAGCCACGGTGCCCATCAATCCCGATGGCACGTTCACGGCCACGTTGCAGGTCGCAAGCGTCGGCGAGACCATGGATGGCCGACCTGTGGACTGCGGGGAGACGCCGTGCGCGGTCACCCTGTTCGGCGATCATCGCAACGGATTCGTCTACACGACTGACGTGCCTGTCACCTTCGCCGCGTCCGCCGGAGCGACGACCGGGGCAACCGCCGACGCCGGTTCGGACGAGACGACGGATGTCGACGCGGAGCAGATCACGGCAGAGTCTGACGCCGACTCCGGCGTGAGTCCGGTCTGGTGGATCGTGGGCGGCATCGTGGTGGTGGTGCTCGTCGGGGGCGGGATCGCCTACAGCCGCAAGTCCTGACGGTCGCCGGCCGCCCGGGCCCGGCGGTCGCAGCGTGAGCTCGCCGCCCGGGCCCGGTGCCTTTGCCGGCGGTGTCCCCTGCCGGCCGCCGAGTCGGTCAGTGAGCCGTGTCGTCCCGTGAACTGTCGGGGTCGGGCGCGGTGACGTCGTCCGGGGCCGTGGCCGACATGCCTCGCCGCAGGATCTCGGTCCCGAGCTGCAGGGTGCGGGAGACGGATTCGGTACTCATGGTGGGGCCGAGGGTTGTGAACGTGGAGGCGAAGACGCCGTTCCAGGCGCCGATGATGAAGCGTGCCGCCAGGGCGCTGTCGATCGGGGTGATCACTCCTTCGGAGATCCCCCGGTCGATCAGTGACGCGGCGGCGTCGTAGAGCCGGGCGATGCGGTCGCGGGCGGCCTCGGCGATGTCTCCTCCCGGGGTCTGGGTCTCGGAGACCAGGCTGCGACAGGCGATCGGGTGGCTGATCAGTGCCTGGAGATAGCGCTCGCCCAGAAGGGTGATGGCGCGCTCGGCGTCCAGGTCTGGGTCGTAGGCCGGGGCGAGGAGCTCTTCGACCCTGTCCAGGACGCGTTCGCTCACGGCGAGGTAGAGGCCCTCTTTTCCGCCGAAGTAGTTGTAGACGGTGCCGACGGAGATGTCGGCGGCGTCTGCCACCTCTTCGATGCGCACGGCCGAGTAGGTGTCCGCGGTGAACATCTTCTCGGCCTCGTCGAGAACGCGGTTCCGTTTGTCGTTGCGGCGACGGGCGGCGCGGCTGGCGATCGGGCAGTCCATGAGTCGATTGTATACGCGTTCAAAAATGAACGCACTTGCAAAACCCGGCGTCGGCTGGCACGTTGGCTCCCAGTCGGACAGAGGGGGACGTGGTGGACGATCGTCTTTCGGCGGTGTTCAGGCGGCTGGGTGCACTGACGTCGCGATTCGCGTGGCTGGTGGTGTCGGCGTGGATCGTGGCTCTCGGTGCGCTCAACATCGCGCTCCCTCAGCTCGAGCAGGTGATCGCGGAGAACTCGGCAGCCTTCATCCCGGAGAGCAACGAGGCCAGCGCGGCATTGAAGGCGATGGCGGCCGACTTCGGCAACCCCGATTCCTCGGCGGTCGGATACTTCGTGCTCGCCGACGAGTCGGGCCTCGACCAGGCCGACCGCCGGTACTACGACGAGCTGACGACACGCCTGTCGCAGATGCCGGAGCACGTGGCCTATCTCGTCGACACCCAGACCACGCCCGAGGGGCAGGAGCTCACCACCAGCGACGACGGCGCGGCACTCACGCTGCTGACGGTGCTCAACGGGGACAACGGCACAACGGAGGCGACCCAGGCCACCCAAGCGGTCCGACACCTGGCGCACGAGGAGCTCTCCGCCCCGCCGGGGTTGGACGTCGCGTTCAGCGGCCCTGTGGCGACGACCTCCGATCAGCTGCAGGCGGTCGAACAGGCGATGCTCGTCATCACGGGGGTCAGCATCGTCCTGATCGCCACGACCCTGATGGTGGCGTACCGGCGGATCGCGGTGGTGATGGTCGCGTTGAGCGTCCTGGGTGTGAGTCTCGGCGTGGCACGTCCCGTCGTCGGTCTCCTCGGCGCGGCCGGGGTGCTGGAGATGTCGATGTTCACGGCCGCGTTGATGACGGCGCTGGTGATCGGCGCGGGCACCGACTACGCGGTGTTCGTGATCGGCAGATACCAGGAGGCCAGGCGTCGCGGGTCGACGGTGAGCGAGTCCGCGGCGGATTCGGTCGGCGGTATCGCTACCGTGATCCTCGCCTCGGGGCTGACGGTGGCCGCGGCGTGCATGTCGATGGCCTTCACACAGGTGGGGATCTTCCGGACCGCGGGACCGCCGATCGCGGCGGGGATCCTCGTCGCACTGGCGGTCGCGCTGACCCTGGGGCCCGCGTTGCTGACCCTGCTCGGGCGTTCGGGGCGAGCCGATGCCAGGGTCGGGTCCGTGCGTTCGGGGCGAGTCGGCTCCGGGTCCGAGTCCGGGCGCCGCGCTTCCCGGGACGGTCGATCGCGGTTGGATTCTGATCGCCGGTGGCGTCGACGTGCCGCCCGAGTGGTGCGGCGACCCGGGGCCGCGCTCGCTCTGGCGGTCGCGATCCTGCTGCCGTTCGCGGCGATCGCGGCGACGGGGGAGACGAACTACGACGAGTTCAGCTCCCAGTCCGCGGATTCCGAGTCCAACCGCGGCTACGCACTGGCCGACCAGCACTTTCCCAAGAACGAGCTGCTCTCGGAGTTCCTGATCGTCCGGGCCGACCACGACCTGCGCAACTCCGGGGACCTCGCGGCGCTGGAGCGCATCGCGCAGTCCCTCGCGGACATCGATCACGTGACATCGGTCCGGTCGATCACCCGCCCGGACGGGAACCCGTTGTCCGAGGCGGCGTTGGGCTTCCAGGCGGGCGTGGTGGCCGACGGACTCAATGACGGTCTGGAGCAGGTCAACGGGGCCGCGCAGGACCTGGACCGACTCACCGAGGGCACCCGGGAACTGGCTGACGGCGCCGGCGCCGCAGACGAGGGAGCCGCCCGGCTCGAGGAGGGGGCGCGCGAACTGGACGCCGGCCTGCAGGAGGTGCGGTCACGGGTCCCGGAACTCGCCGACGGCACCCGCCAGGTCACCGCTCTGGCACGAGGGATCCTGAACTCTGTCGACGCGGCACAGCGTGCGGTCGACACCGCGACCGGTAACACCGCGACTGTCGAGGATGCGCTGGGCCGGGCGCGTGAGTCGATTCAGGTGGCGGAGCGGGCGGCCGAGCTGCTGCGGGCGAACGCGCAGACGGCCGCCGAGGGGGCGCGGCAGTTGGATGCGGTGTTCGGGCCCGTGCTCGATCCGGGGCGGTGCGCGGGCGATCCCGCGTGCCTGGCCGCGGCCGAGTCGTTCTCTCAGCTCGACGCCGCCGCGGGTGGTGGCGCCTCGGCGGCACTGACCACCGCGATCGAGGCCGGGCGCGATCCGGTGGGCTCGGCGGACCAGATCACCGCCCTGGCGGCCGACATGTCCGAGCTGGTGGGGTCGATCGAGTCGTCGCTGGACGGACTCCGGGCGCAGGGAGGCACCGCTGCGGCACGGTCGGAACTCGCTCGCCTGGACGAGGGCGTGACGGAGCTGCGCGAGGGACTGACCGCGTTGGCCGACGGCGGCACCCGGCTCCACGAGGGGACGAGCGAGCTGGTCGCGGGCACCGGACAGCTGGTTGACGGCGCGGGCGAACTGCGGGACGGCGTCGCTCAGGTCCCGCCGTTGATCGACGAGCTCACGGCCGGTCTCGGCGAGGCCAGTGGGCACCTGGAGGGGATGCGCGGTGCCGCCAGTAACGGCCCGGGGGCGGGCTTCTATCTGCCGGACTTCGCGTTCGAGGAGCCACGGTTCGTGGCGGCCGCCGACTTCTTCCTGTCCCCGGACGGACGCACCGCGCGAATGATGGTCACCTCCGACACCGACGCGCTCTCGCTGGAGTCGATCGCCGCCACCGACACCTACCGCGATCGCGCCGAGGCCGCGGCGGCAGGGACCCCGCTGGATTCGCCGGAGATCACGGTGACCGGGTTCGCGGCCGTCTACAACGACCTCGGCGACGAGATCACCGCGGACTTCCTGCTGGTGGCGGTGATATGCATGGTGGCGATCACCGTGATCCTGGGGTTGCTCCTGCGCAGTGTGGTGGCACCGCTGTTGATCGCCGCCACGTCGCTGATCTCTTTCATCGCCACGATCGGGATGGCGGTCGTGGTGTGGCAGTACGGCCTGAACACACCGTTGCACTGGTCCGTCATGCCCTTGTCGTTCGTGTTGTTGGTCGGCGTCGGTGCCGATTACAGCGTTCTGGCGATCACCCGGATCAGGGAGGAGTCCGCCCGGACCGTCGGCGGCGGGGACGCGGCCGACGGTGGCCTGCGACTGGGCGTCATCCGAGGACTCGGGTCGACAGGCGGGCTCATCACCACGGCCGGAATCGTGTTCGCGGTGACCATGTTCGCCCTCATGGCAGGCGGTCTCTACCTGCTCGCGCAGCTCGGGTTCGTCGTGGGCCTCGGACTGTTGGTCGATATCCTCCTCGTGCGGGCGGTGATGGTGCCTGCAGCGCTGGTTCTCCTCGGCCGTCGATCGTGGTGGCCGGCGCGTGTCTAGAGCCACCGCGGCCCGGGGCCGGGACGCCGAAGGGGTGGGGGAGCCGCCGGTGCCGCGCGAGGCCACGTGCCGACCCCGCCGGTGCCGCGCGAGGCTACGTGCCGACCCCGCGGGCGAGGATCTCGAAGGCCTCGTCGATCAGGTCGGCCAACGAGGAGTCACCCTCGCGCCGGCTCGCGTGTTTCCTCAGTGCGGCGCCGGTGGCGGCCATGCTGAGAACCACCGTCAGTCGGGCGCGGAACTCGGTTCCGTGCTCCATGCGCCGGTGGACCGCCTCGTACAGGGGGCCGAGGAGATCCTCGATCGAGGGTCGCTTCTCCGGACCCAGGAGGATCTCGATCCGCTCCCCGAGTACGACGAGGTTGCCCAGCGCGACGATGTCGTCCTCCGGCCGGGTGTAGGCCTCCTTGAGGATGTCGTGCAGGACGCGCAGTGCGGGCATGTCAGCGGGCGCGTTATCCACCTGCGTCGCCCACTGCGCGACCTGGTCGTGGACGAACTGCAGGAAGGCGTCCTCGCGGCGGGCGAAGTAATTGTGGAACGTCCGTGTGGACACCCCGGCGCGTTCGGCGATGGCGGCGACGGTGGCCCCTTCCTCGCCGTGTCTGACGAGGAGTTCCACCGCCGCCACCGAGAGCCGTGTCCGGGTGTCGGCCTTCTTGCGCTCGCGGAGACTAGACACGCTGCTGGCTTCCGGCATCGCCGCCGGAGGGTGCGTCGCGGATCTCGTGCTTGCCGGCAGCGGCCGACTGGTCCGCCACCGTCCTGGAGGAGTGGGCCCCGGCGGCCACGGCGTCCCGGGATTCGCGGGCGTCACCGGGCGCGTGGTCGTCGTCGTCGTCGTCGTTTTCCAGGGCCGAGCCCTCCACGTCGACGGTGGGCAGGATCCGATCGAGCCAGCGGGGGATCTTCCAGGCGTTCTCCCCGAGCAGGAACATCACGGCCGGGATGATGGTCATGCGGACGATGAACGCGTCGAAGAACACGGCGACCGCCAGGGCGAAGCCCATCACCTTGATGAACTGCTCGTCGATCGTCATGAACGCGGCGAAGACGCTCATCATGATCAGTGCGGCGGCGGTGACCACCCGGGCACCGTGCTTGAACCCGTTGGAGACCGCGTTGTGTGCGGTCTTGCCGTGGACCCAGCCCTCGCGCATCCGGGTGACCAGGAAGACCTGGTAGTCCATGGCCAGGCCGAACACGATGCCGATGAGGACGATCGGCAGGAAGCTGATGACCGGCTGCGGATCGGAGATGATCCCGAGCCAGCCCTCCTGCCAGATCGCGACCGTGAGACCGAAGGTGGCCGCCACCGACAGGCCGAAGCCCAGCGCGGCGATGAGCGGTACCCAGATGGACCGGAAGACCAGCATGAGCAGCACGAACGCGAGCGCGAGCACGATCCCGACGTAGGGGAGCAGGACCTCGGAGAGCCGCTCGGAGATGTCCTCGTAGATCGGGGTGACGCCCGTGACCGAGTAGGTGCCGCCGGTCTCGGCCTCGAAGTCGGCGACCCCGCCGCGGATGCTCTCCAGGACGGTCGCGGCGCGCTCGTCGGTGGCGCCGTACTCGGGGGTGATGAGCACCTGTGCCGCGTCACCGGCCTCGTTCGACTCGATGATCTGGGCGTTGCTCACCCCCTCGATCGACTGGATGTCCATCGCGGCGGCGGCCCATGCCGCGGGCCGCTCCTCCTCCGGGACGGCGAGGGTGTCGACGAAGGCGATCATCGGGGCGTTGCGTCCCGGGCCGAACTTCTCGGAGGTGATGTCGTAGGCGATCCGGTTGGGGGTGTCGGGGGCCATGGTGCCGTCCGAGGGCATGGCCAGCCGCAGGTTCACGGCGGGCAGCGCCAGCAGGACCAGCAGGACGATGCTCGCCCCGCCGACGAGGATCGGGCGCGCGCGCACCCGGCGGACCCACTTGAGGCCCATCGTCGGCTTCTCGTCCTCCGGGTCGGGGGCCTTGACGCCCCCGATGCGGGCGCCGAACACCTTGGTGCCGAACGCTCCGAGGATGGCCGGCAGGAGGGTGATCGCGACGAGGACCGCGATGGCGACCGTGGCGGCGGCGGACAGTGCCATCGCCGTGAGGAACGGGATGTTGATGATCGACAGCGCGGCCAGTGCGATGAGCACGGTCAGTCCGGCGAAGACCACCGCGGAGCCGGCCTTGCCGACGGCGAGACCGGCGAGGTGGGCCCGCTGACGGAAGTCGATCTCCTTGAGCTTGGCGGCGAGTTCCCGCGGCTCGAGGTCGTTGCCACCGATGTACTTGACCAGTTCGGTGCGGTAGCGCGAGACGATGAACAGGGCGTAGTCGATGCCCACCGCGAGACCGATCATG
>DWWG01000234.1 GCA_019119875.1 Candidatus Dietzia intestinigallinarum
GCGTCTCCACCGCCACCGGACTGCGGCAGGATCACCGCGCGGTCGTCGGTCGGGACAGGCGAGCCCCCGTCCTTGTTCGTGGTGCCGGCCAACAGGATGCCGTCGTCGATCGCGGTCAGGCCGGTCAGTCGGCCGTAGCGATCCTCGGCCAGCGCCTCGGGCTGCCCCCGCGCGGCGCCGCCGGTCGTCTGGACGGTGTCCACCCGCAAAGCGTCCGGGAGGGCGATGGACAGTGCCCCCTCGGTAGCCGCACAGCCGCCTGCCGTGCGCTGGTCGGGCCAGGTCCACACGACCCGATCCGCGGTCCGCAGCGATGCGCCCCGATCGGAGACCGTGGACAGGAACAGATCGTCGGCGTGGGTGCACAGGCCCTGGATCTGCCCCATGCCACCCGAGACCACCTCGGGGTGCTCCGCGCGGCCGATACCCCGGAAATCGGGAAAGCGCAGCAGCTCCCCGTCCACCCCGACCGTGAGCACCTCGTTGACGAAGGCCAGCCCCCCGGAGGAGGCAGGGGCCAGCTCCGCCACGGTGCGCGGGGTATCGCCGCGTGCGAGCCGTTCGATGCGGCTGGGGCCGTCTCCCACCACGAGGAGGTACACGAGTCGGTCCTGGCTGAAGTCCGGCGACGGTGCGACCGCGACCACGCGGCCGGCTCCCGGATCGACGCGGCCGAACTCCTCGGGCGGTGTATCCGGTGCGACGATCCTCACGCCGCCGGTTGACTCCGCGACCAGCGCCCTGTCCCCGAGGCCGGCCACCGCGACAGCCGGTTCGAGGCAGGTCGCGATGACCGCCGGATCCGGATCGGCACACGGTCCTTCCTCGCGAGGTGGCGGTTCCGGCTCACCGGTTCCCGAGGGCGGGGGCGAGGGTGCGGCACCAGGTGGTTGCGACGGAGGCGCGGCTCCCATCCCCGGCCCGGGGACAGGCGTGAACGGTTCGTCCAGCCGGTCGTCGAACCTCGCGCATCCGGACACCACCAGTGCCAGCGCCAGGAGCAGCGGGATCGATCTCATACCGACTAGAGTACGGCCCGCCGTGTCCTCGATGCGCGGGCGCCGGTGGCGGCCTACAGTCGATTCGTGACTTCTTCAAAGCCCGGAGACGACGCCCGTACCGAGATCATCCACGACGTCGACTACCCGCTGGACGTCCCGGCCGCATCGGGTGCGGCCAGCGGGGACACCGCGACCACGGCATTCCCGGCGGCCGGGACGACCGACTACTCCCAGTTCGCCGAGTCGGGCGGATACGACGTCTCCGCACCGCTGCCGTTCGGAGACGAGCCCACCACCATCGCTCCCGAGTCGCGCAGGGACGTCGGACCGCGCGGAACGACGGACCTGGGCCTGTTCATCCTCCGCGTCACCGTGGGGGTGCTGCTGACGCTGCGCGGTCTGCAGAAGCTGTTCGGCCTCTTCAACGGCCCGGGTATCGACGGCACGGCCCAGATCCTCACCGACGCCGGCTACGACCAGGCGCGCGTCCTCGCGATCGCCGGAGGGTCGATCGAGCTGGTGGCGGGCGTCATGCTCGTGATCGGCCTGGCGGCGCCCATCGCGGCGGCCGGACTGCTCGGGCTCACCGGGCTCGGCATCGCGATCGCGCTGACGGGTAACGAACCGGTGCCCCTGCTGGGAACCACCACCCGCGGGCTGGAGCCCTCGGTTCTGTATGCGGCCAGCCTGCTCGCCCTGCTGTTCACCGGGCCGGGCAGGTGGGCGGTCGACCGTCGGTGGGGATGGTCGCACCGCCCCCGCTTCAGCGGTCTCATCTGGCTGGTGATCGTCGCGGTGATCGCCGTCCTGGTGTGGTACTTCCTCAACGGCACCAACCCGCTCACCTCCCACACCGACAGCGTCCCGGTCACCAACGACTGACCCGACCGGGGGCGGAGACGGTGAGAGGAGGGGCCGACCACCCGGTCGGCCCCTCCTCGCATCTTTCACTGTTCAGCGGGGGTGCCGCTCAGTCGGGCAGGATGCGCACCGCGCCCTTGTCCGCGGACGAGGCCATCGAGGCGTACGCACGCAGGGCGGCGGTCACCGGTCGCTCACGCTTGACCGGCCGCCACGGCAGCGGCCCCTTCTCCGCACGACGGCGGGCCAGCTCGTCGTCGTCGACATCGACGTTGATCGAGCGTGTGGCCACATCGATCGTCACGATGTCGCCGTCCCGCACCAGGCCGATCGGGCCACCCGCGGCCGCCTCCGGCGCGATGTGACCGATCGACAGACCCGACGAGCCGCCGGAGAACCGACCGTCGGTGATGAGCGCACACTTGGTTCCGAGGCCGGCACCCTTGATGAACGCGGTCGGGTGCAGCATCTCCTGCATGCCCGGGCCACCAGCGGGGCCCTCGTAGAGCACCACCAGCACCTCGCCGGCGACCAGCTTCTTGCCCAGGATCACCGACACGGCCTCCTCCTGGGACTCGACCACGCGGGCCGGACCGGAGAAGCGGAAGTTCTCCTCGGACACACCCGCGGTCTTGAAGACCGAACCGTTCGGGGCGATGTTGCCGCGCAGCACCGCCAGCCCGCCCTCTGCGGTCGTAGGGTGCTCGACCGAATGGATGCAGCCGTTCACCGCGTCGGTGTCCAGCGATTCCCAACGGTTGTCGGTGGAGAAGGGCTCGGTGGTGCGCACACCGCCCGGCGCAGCGTGGAACAACTCGATGGCCTTCTCGGTGGCGGTTCCGCCACGGATGTCCCAGTCCGCGAGGTACTGCTCGAGGGAGGGGGAGTGCACCGTGTGCACGTCCGTCTGGAGCAGGCCACCCCGGTACAGCTCGCCCAGGATCGCCGGGATGCCTCCCGCGCGGTGGACGTGCTCCATGTAGTAGTCGGAGTTGGGCGCGACCTTGGCCAGGCACGGAACGCGCCGGGAGACCTCCTCGATGTCGTGCAGATCGAAATCGACCTCGCCCTCCCGGGCGGCCGCGAGGATGTGCAGCACCGTGTTGGTCGAGCCTCCCATCGCGACGTCCAGGGCCATGGCGTTGGTGAACGCGGACCTGGTCGCCACCGACCGCGGCAGGACCGACTCGTCGTCCTCGCGGTAGTACCGGGTGCACAGGTCCACGATCAGGCGGCCGGCCTCGGAGAACAGTGCGCGCCGGGCGCTGTGGGTCGCCAGGGTCGAACCGTTGCCGGGCAGCGACAGGCCCAGCGCCTCGGTGAGGCAGTTCATCGAGTTGGCGGTGAACATTCCCGAGCACGAACCACAGGTGGGGCACGCCGAGCGCTCGATGGCTTCCAGGCTGTTGTCGTCGATCGCCGAGTTCGCCGATGCGGAGATGGCGGTGACGAGGTCCGACCCTGCCTTGACCACCCCGTCCACCACGACCGAGAAACCCGATTCCATCGGCCCGCCCGAGACGAACACGGTCGGGATGTTCAGCCGCATGGCGGCGTTGAGCATGCCCGGCGTGATCTTGTCGCAGTTCGAGATGCAGACGAGCGCATCCGCGGTGTGGGCGTTCACCATGTACTCGACGGAGTCGGCGATGATCTCGCGGCTCGGCAGGGAGTAGAGCATGCCACCGTGACCCATCGCGATGCCGTCGTCGACCGCGATCGTGTGGAACTCGCGCGCCACACCGCCGGCCTCTGTGATCTGCTCGGCGACGATCTCGCCCACGTTCTTCAGGTGCACGTGCCCCGGCACGAACTGGGTGTACGAGTTGGCGATCGCGATGATCGGCTTCCCGAAGTCCGAGTCCGTCATCCCGGTCGCACGCCAGAGGGCCCTGGCCCCCGCGGCGTTGCGTCCGGCGGTACTGGTTCGTGACCTCAAGGGCGGCATGGGACCTCGATCCGATTCGGTGACTGCGGTTTCCGGAGGGTGGACGGCTGCGACGGGCGATCCGGGTCAGAGATCGCCCTGTGCCTCGACCACCCCCACAGTACGCCCCGGTATGGGGTTACCCTTCTCACGGTCGACCGTCCGGCCGGCGGGTGAAGGTGTAGATGGGAAATCAGATGACCGACTCCGGGCACACCGGTGGCTTCCGCGAGTTCGCCTCGCATTCGGCTGGCGCGATCGCTGTGGTCTGCGGGTTGTTCTTCCTGCTCTCGTTCATGTATCTCGGCGGTACCGCGGATCCGCAGGCGCACGCGAGGCACGTGCCGGTGGCCGTGGTGAACGACGATGCCGGCGCGACCCTGGAGACCCCGATCGGTCCCCGGGAGCTCGATGTGGGCACCCAGATCACCGCCGGACTGCTCCAGAACAACGACTGGGGAAAACTGCGACTGCACGTCGTGGATTCCGCCGCGGCCGAGGCGGGGTTGCGCGACGGTACATACTTCGGTGCCGTCCGTATCGCCCCGGAGCTGAGCCGCCAGGTGGTGGAACTGGTGGAGGCCGCGGCGACCGAGGCCGGGGAATCCGGTGAGCCGCCCGAGCGGGCGACGGTGACGCTGCAGTACTCGCCGCGGGTCTCGATCGTGTCCGGTCAGGTCATGAACACGGTCGCCGAACGGATGCAGGCATCGCTCCACGAGAACATGGGCGCCAAGCTGGTGTCCGATTCCACCATGCTGGCCGAGGCCGAAGGGCGGCAGATCGGCGCAGCGGCGACGCTGGCGCTGGAGTATCCGGTCCAGGTCGAGGTGACCGAGTGGAACCCGCTCCCGGACGGCGTGACGA
This sequence comes from Candidatus Dietzia intestinigallinarum, assembly GCA_019119875.1. Classification (GTDB taxonomy): domain Bacteria; phylum Actinomycetota; class Actinomycetes; order Mycobacteriales; family Mycobacteriaceae; genus Dietzia; species Dietzia intestinigallinarum. The sequence continues at coordinate 4,657 of DWWG01000234.1, forward strand.
ACGCCTCGCTCCCGATGTTCTATGCGCTGATCGTGATCCTGGCCGGGTTCACGGGTGCCATGATCATCTCGAACCTGTTGGACGCCCGGCTGGGCTTCATCCCGTTGGAGATCGGCCCGCTGGCACTGCACGTGCACGTCGCCCCGTTCGGTCGGCTGCAGACCATCGTCCGCAAGTGGGCGGTCACGGTCGCCACGGCGCCGCTGGTGTCGGCGCTGTGCCTGTGGGTCGCGGACATCATCGGGGTGACGGGCTACGACGGCTGGGACCTGTTCTGGTTCTCCAACCTGGTGATCATCTCGGTGGGGGTGTGCGCCCACGCGATCCTCGCGGCCATCGGCAACGCGGGACTGCTGGTCAACCTGGTGCTTTTCGTGGTGCTCGGTATACCCACCTCGGGCGGTGCGACCCCCACCCAGATGTTGCCGCAGGTGTTCGTGGCGATCGGTGCGATCCAGCCGATGCACCAGGCCTATCTCGGACTGCGGGCGATCATGTTCTTCGACTCGGGCTGGGGTGCGGGACTGGGTCACGCGGTGTGGGTGCTCGTCGGCTGGTGCGTCGCCGGGATCGTCCTGGGCGTGGCCGCGACCCTGCTGTACGAGAGGATGGGACTGAGACGACAGAGCGTCGCCGACCGTGTGCCCGCCGGCCGTGGCGTCGGTGGCGGGCTGCCCCTCCGGAACGGATCCAGGCGGACCCGTGGTTCCGGTGCGGGTGTGGCGGAGGACTCAGTCCTCGCCGGGGGCGGGAGTGCTGTAGGGGTCGCGGATCCGGCCACCGCTGGCACGGGAGAGCCGGGGCAGGTCGTGGAAGGAGACCCCGCCCATCGGGAATGACTCATCGGACGTGGTGACCAGGCGTGCGAACCCCTTCTTCGGGAACATCACTCCCTTGACCTCGTCCCACGGAACGGACCGGCGGCTGCGCCAGGTCGACAGGTGGACCCCCTCGGCGTCGAGCCGGGTGGAGGTGCGGGCGACCCACCAGCCGAAGGCGATCGGGAGCAGCACCAGCCAGCCGAATGCGAGTGGATACGAGGTGACCGGCCAGGCGATCGACAGCACCACGATGGCGATGACGAGGTACGACATGGGATTGACCCGAAAGAGTGCACGGTCGCGTGGCGTGGATTCCGGCACTGGGGAACGAAATGGGGCGCTCATGATGCCCGCCAGTCTCTCACGTACCACATAGTGGGATCAGGATTCCACGAGTTGACGCTACGGACGGCGGACGCCTAGTCTTGCTCCCATGAACACACGGAACGGTCTCGTACTCGGCCGGCGCGTCGGCGCCTGAGCCGTCACCTGGCTTTTCGACGACGCGCACCCTCGCCGGCCCCATGGCCGTCGGGGGTTTTTTGTTGCCGGGTACCCGCGGGCCGACCGGGCCGCGGAGGGCGACAATCCACTGCTCCACGACCAGCATGAAGGATAGTTGAAGTGAGCGCACCAACGGCACAGCCCGGACCCCGTCCGGGTACAGAGCACAAGGCCCGGTCCACGGCCCCTGAGCGTATGACGGGAGCCCAGGCCGTGGTCCGGTCTCTCGAGGAGATCGGCACCGAGGTCGTCTTCGGGATCCCCGGCGGGGCCGTCCTGCCGGTCTACGACCCGCTCTACGATTCGGCCAGGGTCCGGCACGTTCTCGTGCGTCACGAACAGGGCGCCGGGCACGCTGCGACCGGGTACGCGCAGGCCACCGGCAAGGTCGGTGTCTGCATGGCCACCTCCGGCCCCGGCGCCACCAACCTGGTGACCCCGCTCGCCGACGCGCAGATGGACTCGGTTCCCGTCGTGGCCATCACCGGACAGGTCGGTACCGCACTGATCGGTACGGACGGCTTCCAGGAGGCCGACATCTCCGGCATCACGATGCCGATCACGAAGCACAATTTCCTGGTCTCGCAGGGTGACGACATCCCGCGGGTGCTCGCCGAAGCTTTCCACATCGCGCAGTCCGGCCGCCCGGGTGCGGTGCTCGTGGACATCCCCAAGGACGTCCTGCAGGGCGAGATGACCTTCTCGTGGCCGCCGGAGATGAAGCTCCCCGGGTACCGCCCGGTCACCAAGCCGCACGGCAAGCAGATCCGTGAGGCCGCCCGCATGATCGCCAAGGCCGAGCGCCCGGTCCTCTACGTGGGTGGCGGCATCATCAAGGCCGATGCGTCACCCGAGCTCACGGAACTGGCGGAGCTGACCGGTATCCCGCTGGTCACCACGCTGATGGCACGGGGGGCGTTCCCGGACTCCCACCGGCTCCACTACGGTATGCCCGGCATGCACGGCACGGTCGCAGCGGTCGCCGCCCTGCAGCGCTCGGACCTGCTCATCACGCTCGGCGCTCGGTTCGACGACCGCGTGACCGGACGCCTCGACACGTTCGCACCGGACGCCAAGGTCATCCACGCGGACATCGACCCGGCCGAGATCGGCAAGAACCGCGCCGTGGACGTGCCCATCGTCGGAGACATCAGGGAGGTGTTGGTCGAGCTGGTCGAGGCACTCCGTGGCGAGCGCGCCTCGGGATCGCTGACCGCGCCCGAGGCCTGGGTCGAGCAGCTCGACGAGATCCGCGGCGAGTACCCGCTCGGATACGCCCCGCAGTCCGACGGTTCGCTGTCTCCCGAGTACGTCATCGAGCGCCTCAGCGCGGCCGCCGGCCCGGACGCCATCTACTGCGCGGGTGTCGGCCAGCACCAGATGTGGGCCGCCCAGTTCGTGCAGTACGAGAAGCCGCGCACGTGGCTCAACTCGGGAGGACTGGGCACCATGGGCTACTCGGTCCCGGCAGCGATGGGCGCCAAGTTCGGCCGCCCGGACGCCGAGGTGTGGTCCATCGACGGTGACGGCTGTTTCCAGATGACCAACCAGGAGCTCGCCACCTGTGCGATCGAGGGCGCACCCATCAAAGTCGCCCTGATCAACAACGGCAACCTGGGCATGGTCCGGCAGTGGCAGACACTGTTCTACGAGCAGCGTTACTCACAGACCGACCTGTCGACCCACTCGATGCACATCCCCGATTTCGTCAAGCTCGGCGAGGCGATGGGCTGTGTCGCGCTGCGATGTGAGCGCGCGGAGGACGTCGACGCGGTGATCGCCCGGGCCCGGGAGATCAACGACCGGCCCGTGCTCATCGACTTCATCGTGGGTAAGGACGCCCAGGTGTGGCCGATGGTCGCGGCCGGAACGTCCAACGACGAGATCATGGCGGCCCGGGACATCCGGCCGCTGTTCGACGACGCCGACTCGGCTGCGGACGAGCCGGCGGAGATCCACGAGGCGACCGAGCGGATCGATGCCGCTGTGCTCGCCGCCAAGGAGGAGGACCAGTGACCGCTCGCTCCCACACCCTGAGCGTTCTGGTGGAGGACAAGCCGGGCGTGCTCGCGCGCGTGGCGTCGCTCTTCTCCCGACGCGGATTCAATATCGAGTCGCTGGCCGTCGGCCCGACCGAGACCGACGGTCTGTCGCGCATGACGATCGTCGTCAACGTCGCGGAGTTTCCGCTCGAGCAGGTGACCAAGCAGCTCAACAAGCTCGTCAACGTCATCAAGATCGTCGAGCAGGATCCGGCCGGATCGGTGGCCCGGGAACTGACGCTGGTCAAGGTCCGCGCCGACGCCACGAACCGTGGCCAGATCGTCGAGATCGCCAGCCTGTTCCGCGCTCATGTCGTGGATGTCGCCCCGGAGTCGGTGACCCTCGAGGCCACTGGCACGCCGGACAAGCTCGACGCACTCCTGCGGATGCTCGACGGTTACGGGATCCGGGAGATCGTGCAGTCCGGCATGGTCGCGCTGGGACGCGGCCCCAAGTCCATCACCACCACTCGATAGTCTCGACTTCTAACACCTACCTCAAGAAGGGAATCCACCATGGCAGTGGAGATGTTCTACGACGACGCGGCTGACCTGTCGCTGATCCAGGGCCGCAAGGTCGCCGTCATCGGCTACGGCTCGCAGGGCCACGCCCACTCGCTGAGCCTGCGCGACTCCGGGGTCGAGGTCGTCATCGGCCTGCGCGAGGGCTCCCGGTCGCGCGCCAAGGCCGAAGAGGCCGGCCTGACGGTCATGACCGCGGCCGAGGCCGCCAAGTGGGCCGACGTGATCATGCTGCTCGCCCCGGACACGTCCCAGGCCACGATCTTCACCGAGGACATCGAGCCCAACCTGAACGACGGCGACGCGCTGTTCTTCGGCCACGGCCTGAACATCCACTTCGGACTGATCAAGCCGGCCGACAACATCACCGTCGCGATGGTCGCACCGAAGGGCCCGGGCCACCTGGTGCGTCGGCAGTTCGTGGACGGCAAGGGCGTCCCGGCGCTCATCGCCGTCGAGCAGGACCCCAAGGGCGAGGGCGAGGCGCTCGCGCTGTCCTACGCCAAGGCGATCGGTGGCACCCGCGCCGGAGTCATCAAGACCACGTTCAAGGACGAGACCGAGACCGACCTGTTCGGTGAGCAGGCCGTGCTGTGCGGTGGCACCGAGGAGCTCGTCAAGACCGGATTCGAGGTCATGGTCGAGGCCGGTTACGAGCCCGAGCTCGCGTACTTCGAGGTGCTCCACGAGCTCAAGCTCATCGTGGACCTGATGTACGAGGGTGGCATCGCCCGCATGAACTACTCGGTGTCCGACACCGCGGAGTTCGGCGGCTACCTCTCCGGCCCGCGCGTCATCGACGCCGGCACCAAGGAGCGGATGAAGGAGATCCTCGCCGACATCCAGAACGGCGAGTTCACCAAGCGGCTGGTGGCGAACGTCGAGGGCGGTAACAAGGAACTCGAGGCCCTGCGCAAGCAGAACGCCGAGCACCCGATCGAGGTCACGGGCCAGAAGCTGCGCGATCTCATGAGCTGGGTGGACCGGCCCATCACGGAGACCGCCTGAGCCTCGGGGTGCCGACGCCGGTGATACGCCTGTAGTGTCCACCGGGGTCGACCACAGTCTCAGAAGGAGGACCGCCGTGCGCCACGTCAACCGAGGTGTGGCCACGGCGGTCCTCGCCATTTCGCTGGTGTTCTCGACGGCGGCGTGTGGGTCCGGCTCCGACGGGACCGGGGCGTCCCCTGTGGAACCCGGCCGGGTCGCGGTGGCCGCGGATTCCGACGGCTCCGGAGTGGAGACGACCCGGTTGCTGCTGGACGAGGCTCCCCTCGTGGTGATCGCCGCGCCCGACGACGCCGCGCAGGCGCGTGCGGCGTCCGTGGCGATCGGGTTGCGCGCGCCGATGCTCACCGAGGTGTCGGGTGGCGAGACGGCGCTCGCCGACGAGGTGTCACGGCTCGGCGCCGAGCGTGTGCTTCGGGTGGGCGAGGTGTCCTTCCACTCCGACGACGAGGTGGTCGACGCCCCGGCCGACCCGCAGGAGCTCGCCGGCCTCACCGGTGTCCGCTTCGGTGGGACGGTCGAGGCGGGGCCGGGGCGTATCGACGACCTCGTGGTGCATCAGCAACCGGATTCTCCCGCACTGATCACGGCGGGGGAGTTCACCGCGGGCGCCGGGGCCGGTGCCGGCGCCGAGAGCTTCGAGCCCGGCGCGGCGGCATGGGACGGCGATGACGCGCCTCGGGTGCTCGTACACGACGACACCCCCGTCGCCTCCGTCACCACAGCTGTGGCGCTCGGCGCCGCGGTCTCGCATCTCCGCGCGCCGGATCCGCGGGTCGACGGTGGCTCGGTCCGGGCCGTACGCGACGCTTCCACCGTGTACGCACTGGGCCCGGACTGGGGTGGTCCGGACGAGCTCGAAGACCACATCGAGAAGGCCCGCACGGTTCCCGAGCTGCCCGGCGGGGGTCAGCTGATGTTCCCCGGCCGACGATTCGTGGCCGCGTACGGCTCGCCGGTCACCCCTGCCCTCGGAATCCTCGGTGAGCAGGGTCCCGAGGCGAGCGTGGCCCTGGTGCAGAGGCTGGTCGAGCAGTATCAGCCGTTCTCGCCGGAGCCCGTGATCGCGGCGTTCGAGATCATCGGCACAGTCGCCTCGGGGGCGCCCGGCGACGACGGGAACTTCACCAACGAGTGGGCCCCCGAGAAGCTCCTGCCGCTGGTCGACGCGATCACCGACGCGGGCGGCTACGCCGTGATCGACCTGCAACCCGGGATGGCGGACATGGTCGACCAGGCGCAGATCTTCGAGGAGCTGCTCAAGCGCCCCGACGTGGGGCTGGCGCTGGACCCGGAATGGAAACTCCGACCGGGGCAGCAGCCCGGCGCCCAGATCGGTTCGGTCGACGCCGAGGAGGTCAATCGCGTGATCGACTGGCTCGCCGACCTCACCCGCGACTCCGGAGGGCCGCAGAAGCTCCTCATCCTCCACCAGTTCAGCACGGCGATGATCACCAACCGGGACCAGATCGACACCTCCCGCCCCGAACTGGCCGTCTCGCTCCACGCGGACGGTCACGGCACCCCGGACCTCAAGATGGGGACGTGGGACGCTCTGCGGGCGGGGCTGTCGCCGGACATCTGGATGGCGTGGAAGAACTTCTACGACGAGGACACCCCCACCTTCACGCCGGCGCAGACCATGGCGGTCGAGCCGCGGCCGTGGTTCGTCTCCTATCAGTGACGGGTTCGGTCCGGCGACGTTCTCAGGCCCGCAGGATGCGTCTGGCCACGTGCCGTCCGGCCATGCCGTGGACGCCCGGCCCGGGTGGAGTGGACCCGGAGGCGTGCCAGAGTCCAGGCACTCCGGTGGCGAACGGATCGAGGCGGGGGACGGGCCGGGCGACGAGTCCGCGTAGATCGACACGGCCACCGGCGATGTCGCCACCGGCGTAATTGGCGTTGTGTTCGGCCATCCGGGCCGCCGGTGTGCAGTGTGCGGCCACCACCACGTCCCGGACTCCCGGCGCGACCTGCTCCAACGCCTCGAGCACCTGCTGGGTCTGGTCCCGGTCGGAGTAGGCCGGCACGTGCGTGTACGCCCACAGTGGACGCCGTCCGTCAGCAGCGATCCGGGCCGGGTCGGTCACAGCGGGCTGGGAGACCAGGACCATGGGTCGGTCCGCGTGGCGACCGGCGGCGACCTGGTGTTCGGCGTGTCCGATCGCACGCGCATCACCCCCGAGGTGGACGGTTCCCGCCTCGGCGAGCCGGGGGTCGCTCCAGGGCACCGGACCCGAGAGCACGAGGTCGACCTTGCTGGCCGCACCGCCCACGGGTGCACGGCCGAGACGCCGTGCCCGGCGCTCCGTGGCAGGTGACGGTGAGGACGCCAGCAGGATCGCGGCCAGGCCCCGGGAAGAGGTGGTGAACACGACATCACGGGCGTCGAGTTCGCGGAGGCTGTCGACCCGTACGCCGGTCCGGATCTCCGCCCCGGCCCGCAGTGCCGCGTCGGCGAGCGCACCGGTGAGCGCTCCACTGCCACCCACGGGCAGTGCCCAACCGAGGGGGGAGTGCAGCAGGGTCGCGAGGACCAGGCCGACGGCCGTCGCGGCGGGGGAGCGCAGTGGCGTGATGGCGTGGGCCGAGATCCCGGACATCAGGGTCCTGCCGTCCGGCCCCAGGGCGTCGCCGAGACCTGCGCGGGGGTGGGCGTGGGCGAACGCCGCGGCCAGTGCCGCCGTGGCGCCGACCGGGGGGACCGAACGTTGGTCGGACAGCGCGGCGGCGGTCACCTCATACGACCGGCGCGCCAGCGGCCCCATCAACGACCACCAGGCCGCTGCCTCGGCCGGTGAACCCAGCCCCGAGGCGAGGGACTGCTCCGTGGGCGCGCGCGGAACCACGATCGCGTCCCTGCCGGGAAGTGCGTGCGCGAGCTGGACCTGCGGGGTGCGCATCTCGACCCCGTGGGCGGGCAGATCGAACTCGCGGAAGAATTCCGACGCCCCGGCCATCGGGTGGACCGCCGCGCAGGGATCGACGACCAGCCCGTCCCAGTGCCCTCCCGCCAGCACGTGCTCACGGTCCCGGCCCGTGAGCAGATCCGCCATCGGCAGCGTCCGGCAGCCGCCGCCCACAGAATCCTGTTCCTCCAGCACCACCACCCGACGCCCGGCCCGCGCGCACTCCAGCGCGGCGGCCAGTCCGTTCGGTCCCGAGCCCACCACGATCACGTCGGCGCGCACAGGCGCGGCCGCCGTCGTCGTCGCAGTCGTTCCCATCACCGTCTCCCTCGCCGACCATCCGGTCCATCACAGACCTTCCGGTCCGGAATACACCGAGGCTACGATCGGCGCGCCCGTCTCGGTAGGCCCCCCGGGGCCACCCCGCCGCTGAAGGGCGGTGGCCGACGGTGTCCTAGACTGATCCTGCCCGAATTGACACCGAGGAGATCCCACTGTGACAGCATCCGGACGTCCCGTCGTCCTCATCGCCGACAAACTCGCCCAGTCGACCGTCGATGCGCTCGGCGACGCCGTCGAGGTCCGATGGGTGGACGGCCCGGATCGCCCGAAACTCCTCGAGGCGGTCGGGGACGCGGACGCGCTGCTCGTGCGCTCCGCCACGACCGTCGACGCCGAGGTCATGGCCGCCGCGCCCAGACTCAAGATCATCGGCCGTGCCGGGGTGGGGCTGGACAACGTGGACATCCCCGCCGCCACCGAGCGCGGCGTGATGGTGGTCAACGCGCCGACCTCGAACATCCACTCCGCTGCCGAGCACGCCGTCGCGCTGCTCCTGGCCGCCTGCCGGCAGATCCCCGCCGCCGACGCGACGCTGCGTGAGCACACCTGGAAGCGCAGCTCCTTCAACGGCGTCGAGCTGCTCGGCAAGACCGTCGGCGTCGTGGGCCTCGGCCGTATCGGCCAGCTCGTGGCCCAGCGCCTCGCCTCCTTCGAGACCACCCTCATCGCCTACGACCCGTACCTGCCGGCCGCGCGCGCCGCCCAGCTGGGTATCGAGCTCGTGGACATCGACGAACTGGTCTCGCGGGCCGACATCATCACGATGCACCTGCCCAAGACCAAGGAGACCGCGGGTCTCTTCGACGCCGACCGGCTGGCCCGCGCCAAGGACGGTGTCGTGATCGTCAACGCCGCGCGCGGTGGGCTGATCGTCGAATCCGCACTGGCCGACGCCCTCAAATCCGGGAAGGTCCGCTCCGCCGCGCTCGACGTGTTCGACTCCGAGCCCTGCACGGACTCGCCCCTGTTCGAGCTGCCCAACATCGTCGTCACCCCGCACCTGGGCGCCTCCACGTCCGAGGCCCAGGACCGTGCCGGCACCGACGTCGCCCGCAGTGTCCTGCTCGCGCTGCGCGGCGAGTTCGTCCCGGACGCCGTCAACGTCTCCGGCGGTCCCGTCGGCGACGAGGTCGCCCCCTGGCTCGACCTCGTCCGCAAGGTCGGGCTCATCTCCGGGCACCTGTGTCCGGGTGTGCCCACCACCGTCAAGATCGACGTGGCCGGCGAGCTGGCCTCCGAGTCGGTCGACGTGCTCGGCCTGGCCGCGCTCCGCGGCATGTTCTCGGCCATCACCGACGAGCCGGCCACGTTCGTCAACGTCGGCCAGATGGCGGAGCAGCGGGGCGTCACCCACTCGGTGGAGACCCGCACCGAGTCCAAGTCCTACCGCAGCACCGTCTCCGTCACCGCGGTGACGGCCGACGGTGCGAGCGCCAGCGTCACCGGCACCCTCTCCGGCCTGGAGAAGGTCCAGAAGATCGTGCGGATCAACGAGCGCGGCTTCGACATGCGTGCCGAGGGCCAGAACCTCTTCGTCCACTATGCCGACCGTCCCGGCGTGCTCGGCCGTGTCGGCTCGATCCTCGGGGGCGAGGGCATCGACATCCAGGCCGCCGCCCTGAGCCAGGACGCCGCCGGTGAGGGCGCGTCACTGATCCTGCGTGTGGACCGCGCGGTGGCCGAGCCCACCGTCGACCGGATCGTCTCCGAGCTCGGCGCCACCGCCACGCAGATCAACCTGGACTAGAAGCGAAAAGGAACCGACGAACCACATGAAGCTGGCAGTCATCCCCGGTGACGGTATCGGTGTCGAGGTCACCGTCGAGGCGCTCAAGGTGCTCGACGCGCTCGTACCGGATGTCTCCAAGACCGAGTACGATCTCGGCGCACGCCGCTACCTGCGCAACGGCGAGACCCTCACCGACGAGGACATCGCGAGCCTCAAGGAGCACGACGCGATCCTGCTCGGCGCGATCGGGGATCCCCGCTCGGTGCCGGCGGGCGTGCTCGAGCGGGGCATGCTGCTCCCGCTGCGGTTCGCTCTCGACCATCACGTCAACCTGCGGCCGTCCAAGCTCTACCCGGGTTCGGCCACCCCGCTGAAGAACCCCGGCGAGATCGACTTCGTCGTGGTCCGCGAGGGAACCGAGGGGCTCTACACCGGTAACGGTGGGGCCATCCGGGTCGGTACCCCGCACGAGATCGGGACCGAGACCTCGGTCAACACCCGCTACGGGGTCGAGCGCGTGGTGCGTGACGCGTTCGCGCGGGCCACGTCGCGCCGCGGCAAACTCACGTTGGTCCACAAGACCAACGTGCTGGTCAACGCCGGCGGACTGTGGCAGCGCACCGTCGAGGAGGTGGCACGGGAGTTCCCCGAGGTCGAGGTGGACTACTGCCACATCGACGCCGCGACCATCTACATGGTCACCGAACCCTCGCGGTTCGACGTGATCGTCACCGACAACCTGTTCGGCGACATCATCACCGACCTGGCGGCGGCCGTCACCGGCGGGATCGGCACCGCCGCGTCGGGCAACATCGACGCCTCCGGAACCAACCCGTCCATGTTCGAGCCCGTCCACGGCTCTGCTCCGGACATCGCCGGCCGGGGCGAGGCCGACCCGACCGCAGCGATCCTGTCGGTGGCGCTGCTCCTGCGGCACCTCGGCAGGACCGCCGAGGCCGACCGCGTGGAGGCCGCGGTCGAGGCGGACCTGGGTTCACGCGGCGACGCACCCGTCGTCACCTCCGAGATCGGCGACCGGATCGTGGCGGCGCTGAGCTCGTAGCCCCCACCCGGCCCGGCACCGTGCGGCCCGCGGGTGTGATTCACGTGAAATGGATCACTTCGCGGGCCGTCGGCGTTCACAGTGGGAGACATGGATGTCGAACTCGTCGAGGTGCGGGACTTCCTCGCGCGATGCGCGCCGTTCGATGACCTGCCCGCGTCGGTGCTCGACCGCCTGCCGGCCAGGCTGACACAGCGGTACCACCGCCGCGGCAGCGTGATCGTCGACGCCGGGCAGTCCAACGACACCCTGCACATCATCCGTACCGGGGCCGTGGAGGTCTGCGACCCGGAGGGGACCTTGCTCGACACCCGCGACGAGGGGGACTGCTTCGGCTACTCGACCCTGGTTCACGGCGGGGCCTCGCGATACCGGATGGACGCCGTGGCGGACACGCTGTTGCTGGAGATGCCGCGTGAGACGTTCGACGAGCTGGCCGAGAAGTTCCCGTCCATCCGGGATTTCTTCGGTGAGCGCAGCGACCGGATCCGGGAAGACCTCGCCTCCGCCCGCGTCGCGGCGGCCGGCGGTGACGCACTGGGGACCCCGGTCGGCGAACTGTTGACGCGGGACGCCGTCACCACCGGGCCGGACACGAGTATCCGTGACGCGGCCAGGATCATGACCGACCGCCGCGTCTCGGCTCTGCTGGTGGTCGAGGACGAGGTCGTGACCGGGATCTTCACCGATCGCGACCTGCGATCGAAGGTGGTAGCCGCGGGGGCGGATCCCGCCGCCGCGGTGTCGACGATCATGACCCCCGACCCCGTGTCGGTGGACGTCCGCACCCGGGCGTTCGACGCGACTCTGCTGCAGATCGACCGGGGCGTGCACCATCTTCCGGTCTGCGACAACGGGGCCCCGGTGGGCATGGTCACCACCGGCGACCTGCTCAGGCTGGCGCAGGCCGATCCGGTGTATCTGGCGGCGCGGATCTCCCGGGCGCCGGACACCGAGACGGTCGCCGCGCTGTCCCGTCGCCTGCCCGAGATCGTGGGTGAGTTCGTCCGCCGCGGTACCGCGCCCCAGGACATCGGCCGCGTGATCACCGCCACCGCCGATGCGGCCACCCGCAGGCTTCTGGTCCTCGCCGAGGATGAACTGGGGTCGCCTCCGGTGCCGTACTGCTGGGTGGGGCTCGGGTCGCAGGCCCGGGGTGAGATGGGGGTGGCGAGTGACCAGGACAATGCGCTCGTCCTCGCCGACGACGCGGCGACGGTCCCCGGAGGGGACGAGTACTTCGCCGCGTTGGCCGAGCGCGTGTGCGGGGGACTGGATCGTGCCGGATTCCCCTTGTGCCCGGGAGAGGTGATGGCCTCCAATCCCGCGTGGCGGCACACCACGTCCGGGTGGATGCGCAGGGTGGCGGACTGGGTGGGTGCTCCCGAGCCGGAGCCGATGGTGCACGCGCAGGTGTTCTTCGACATCCGGGCGGTGCACGGCGACCGGGCCCTGTTGGAGCCGATTCGCCGTGACATGCTCGCCCGCGCCCGCGCGAACGCCCGCTTCCAGGCCCACCTGGCCCGGATCGCGTGCGAATGGCAGCCACCCCTGGGATTCTTCCGGGGGCTGGTGGTGGCCCGTCGCGGTGAGTACCGGAACACGTTGGAGATCAAAGCCGGCGGGATCGCCCCGGTGGTGCAGATCGCGCGACTGCACGCGCTGGCGGCCGGGGCTGACGAGGTGGCCACTCTGGACCGGCTCGACGCCGCGGCCGTGGCCGGGGTGGTGGCGAGGGGCGACGCAGAGAACCTCGCCGAGGCCTTCCGTTTCCTTCGGGGGCTCGCGTACCGGCATCACGCCCGGCAGATCGCGGAGGGGCACGAGCAGGACAACAACGTGGACCCGTCGACGCTGAGCACCAAGGATCGTCACCGTCTGCGTGCGGCCTTCCGGATCATCGCGGGCGCCCAGGACGCACTGGCGCTCCGGTACCGGGTCGGGCAGCTGTGATGGCCGCCTGGTGGCGGGGTGGAGACCGGGCTCGGCGGAGGGCCGCCGCGAAGTTGCCCCCCGGTGGCGTACGGCGCTACCTCGAGACGGCGTCGCCGGACGGCTCCACGCCCGTGAGCAGGCTGCCGCTGCTCGCCGTGGATGTGGAGACCACCGGGTTGGATCCGCGTCGCGACAGGGTGCTCGCGGTGGGGTTCGTGCCCGTCGACGGCGATCGGATCGTCCTGGGCGGGGCCGGGTCGGCGTTGGTGCGTTCGGGCGTGGACGGGGACGACGACGGGGTGGGGCAGAGTGCCACGGTGCACGGGATCACGGACGACGACCTGGCCGGGGGCGTCTCGGTGGAGCAGGCGCTGGACCTGCTCTTCGATGCGCTGGCCGGCAGGGTGTTGCTCGCCCACTACAGCCGGATCGAGATCGATTTTCTGGGGGCGCTCTGTCGGCGCAGGTACGGGGTGCGGCCCCCGTTGACGGCCGTCGACACGCTCGGACTGCAGCGGCGGCTGGCGGGGTGCGCGATCGACATGGACTTCACGGGAGACCTTCATCCGGAGGGCCTCCGTTTGTGGGGGGCGAGGGAGAGGTACGGGCTGCCGCGGTATCGGGCCCATGACGCGCTCGTCGACGCGGTGGCCTGCGCCGAGCTGTATCTCGCGCAGCTCGCCGAGCTCGGGCGGCGTGGGGCGTGCACGCTCCGTGATCTCCGCACGGCCTAGGATCGCGGTATGCGTCTCGCCCGTATCGCCCATCCGCAGGGATTCGCCTTCGTCGAGGTCCGCGGGGATGTCTCGGATCCGTCCTCGCTGACGTGCGCGGAGATCTCCGAGCACCCCTTCGGCACCCCTGAGTTCACCGGTCGCGAATGGCCGCTCTCCGACGTCCGCCTGCTGGCACCGATCCTGGCCTCCAAGGTGGTGTGCGTCGGTAAGAACTACGCCGAACACGCGGCCGAGATGGGGTCGAAGGCTCCGGAGGAGCCGCTGATCTTCCTCAAGCCCAACACGTCGGTGGTCGGCCCGGAGGCGGCGATCGCGTATCCGCCGAGTTCGGAGCGAGTGGACTACGAGGGCGAGCTCGCGGTGGTGATCGGCCAGCCGTGCCGCGACGTCGCCGCGGCACGCGCCCACGAGGTGATTCTGGGCTACACCTGCGCGAACGATGTGACCGCGCGCGACCAGCAGCAGTCGGACGGGCAGTGGACCCGGGGCAAGGGGTACGACACGTTCTGCCCCCTCGGCCCGTGGATCGTCACCGATCTCGATCCCAACGGTCTCGACGTGCGCACCACGCTCACGCACGAGGACGGCAGTTCCGAGCTGCGCCAGGACGGCAACACCTCGCAGTTCATGCACACCGTCGGCGAGATCGTCGAGTACGTCAGCAGGGTCATGACCCTGCTGCCCGGTGATGTGCTGCTCACCGGCACCCCCGCCGGTGTCGGCCCGATGGTCCCGGGTGACCGTGTGACGGTCGAGATCGAGGGGATCGGCTCGCTCAGCAACCCGGTGGTCGACAGATAGCCACCTCCGGCCGGTCGCCGGTTCACGAGGCGTTGAACGCCTTGAGGACCGTCCGGAGCTTGGCCGCGGTCTCGGCCACCTCGTCGTCGGGATCGGAGTCGGCCACCAGGCCGCCCCCCGCCCAGGCGAGGGCGCCGGTCCGCTCTGCGTCGATCTCGGCGCACCGGATCGAGACCATCCAGTCGCCGTCCCCGTCCGCATCGGCCCACCCCACGGCCCCGGCGTAGAAGCCACGTGGGCCCTCGATGCCGGCGATGAGCCGTCTGGCCTCGTCGGTGGGGGTACCGCAGATGGCCGGGGTCGGGTGCACGGCGAGCGCGAGATCCAGCGCCGTCGTGCGCGGGTCCGAGATCCGACCGCGGATGTGGGTCCCCAGGTGCCACATCTCCCGTGTGGAGGTCAGGGAGGGATGTTCGGGAATCCGGAGGTCCTCGCAGAGCGGGGCCAGCGCCGCGGCGATCGAATCCACGACGAACGCGTGCTCGAACGCGTCCTTGCCGGACTCGCGCAGGGCCCGGGCGGACGCCTGGTCGGTGGCGGGATCGGCGTCACGCGGTGCCGACCCGGCCAGCGGATGGCATTCGACGACGTCCCCGCGCCGCCGTACGAGCAGCTCGGGGCTCGAGCCCACCAGAACCCGCCCGGTGTAGTGGCCGCCCGCGGGGGAGAGGTCGACGAGGAATCCGTCGGCCGCGGGGCTGGAGTCGATGAGCGTGGCGCACACCGCGTGGGGATCGATCGGCTCGTCGGCGACCAGTCTGACGGCGCGGGCCAGCACGACCTTGCCCACCCCTCCTGCTCTGATACCCCTGAGTGCGGTGGTGACCCGTGCGCGGTGCTCGTCCGGGGACGGGATCTCCTCGGCGACGCGGGCCGAGGTCCGGATACCGCGGAAGTAGGCGGGGGGCTCGAGCGGACCGTCGGTGCGGACGATCACCTCGGGCTCCACGAGAGCCGCGGGGGCATCGGGTTCGAACCCGACGGCCCCCACGACCAGGTCGCATTCGCCTGCGCGCAGCGCCAGAGCCGCGTCCGCGGGGTCGGGGTACGCGCGGGCGACGCCCTGCGTGCGGACCGACCCCGTGGGCCGGGAGAGCAGGAAATCCGGGGCGGTGACCGGTCGGCGAACGTCGGGGTGCTTCCCTGACGACACGGCTCGCCTCCCTCGGTTCGGACATCTCGTGGCGCCACGCGGAGACGGCTCCCGCGAGTACCCGGTCGATCCTAGGCCGGTCCTCGAACGGGGGGTGAGCCGGGATCTCACTAGGATGGTCGACATGACCGCCTCGAACGTTCGCGTCCGCTTCTGCCCCTCTCCGACCGGGACCCCCCACGTGGGACTCGTCCGCACCGCGCTGTTCAACTGGGCTCACGCCAGGCACACGGGCGGCACGTTCGTCTTCCGCATCGAGGACACCGACGCCGCACGGGACTCGGAGGAGTCGTACCGGGCGCTCCTCGACGCCTTGCGGTGGCTGGGGCTGGACTGGGACGAGGGGCCCGAGGTGGGCGGACCGTACGCGCCGTACCGCCAGTCCGAGCGGCGTGACCTCCACCTGGATGTCGTGCGCAGGCTCGTCGAGGCAGGAGAGGCCTACGAGTCGTTCTCGACGGCGGAGGAGGTCGAGGCCCGGCACAAGGCGGCCGGACGTGACCCCAAGCTCGGATACGACGGATTCGACCGGGATCTCACCGAGGAGCAGAAGCAGGCCTTCCGTGACGAGGGCCGCGGCGCGGTGATCCGTCTGCGGATGCCGGACGAGGACATCTCCTGGGACGACCTCGTCCGCGGCGAGACAGTCTTCAAGGCCGGCACGGTCCCGGACTTCGCCCTGACCCGCGCCAACGGGATCCCGCTCTACACACTCGTCAACCCGGTGGACGATGCGCTGATGAAGATCACGCACGTGCTCCGCGGCGAGGATCTGCTCAGCTCCACCCCGCGGCAGATCGCCCTGTACCGCGCGATGCAGCGGATCGGTGTGGCCGACGCGGTCCCCGAGTTCGGGCATCTGCCGTTCGTGATGGGCGAGGGCAACAAGAAGATGTCCAAGCGCGATCCGCAGTCGGACCTGTTCCTGCACCGCGAGCGTGGCATGCTCCCCGAGGGGCTGCTCAACTACCTGGCGCTGCTCGGCTGGGGACTCTCGGAGGACCGGGACGTGTTCTCGCTCCGGGAGATGGTCGAGGCGTTCGACGTCCGTCAGGTCAACGCCAACCCGGCGAGGTTCGACCAGAAGAAGGCCGATGCGATCAACGCCGAGCACATCCGGCAGCTGCCGGCCGAGGAGTTCGCGCGCCGGCTGCGTGAGTATCTGGTGTCCCACCCCGCCGAGGACGGTCTCACCTTCCCGGAGAGCCTCGACGGAGAGCGCTGGGCGGCCACGGCCGAGCTGCTCCAGACCCGCATCGTCGTGCTGTCCGACGCCTGGGATCTCATCCGGTTCCTCGTGGTGGACGAGGCGGACTTCACCGTCGACCCGAAGTCGGCGTCGAAGAACCTCAAGCCCGAAGCCCGGGAGGTCGTGGACGCGGCCGTAGCGGCATTGGAGGGACTCGGGGAGTGGACCACGCCCGCCATCGAGGCCGCGCTCTCCGGCGCTCTGGTGGAGGATCTGGGCATCAAACCGCGTAAGGCCTACGGTCCGGTGCGTGTGGCGGTGACCGGTTCGCACATCTCGCCGCCGCTTTTCGAGTCGCTCGAACTGCTGGGTCGCGAGGCCACGCTCGCGCGTTTGAAGGCCGCCCCGATCGCGGATTGACCAGGCGATTTGCTATTCACTCTCGAAGTTCTGTAATCTCTTCGAGGCTGCCGAAGAGCGGCGGAGAAGTGAATAACAGTGGCCTATGGTGTAATTGGCAACACAGCTGATTCTGGTTCAGTCGTTCTAGGTTCGAGTCCTGGTAGGCCAGCTGAGCGCTCTGCGGAGCGTTCACGCGTGCGGGTCCCTCGCGGGTCCCGTGTTCTGGCCCCCGTCGTCTAGCGGCCTAGGACGCCGCCCTCTCACGGCGGTAGCGTGGGTTCGAATCCCATCGGGGGTACAACAGATCGGGCGCCCGGAGCATGTGCTCCGGGCGCCCGTCTCGTTGCCGTCGCGGCCCGCCGTGCTAGTCGATCGTCTCCTTGAGCTTGTCCTCACGGAGGAAGACCAGCATCACCGTCGCGACGAGGATCAACGGCACCACCACGTGGTAGATCGGGACGAGTGCGTCGTTGTACGCGCCGACGATCGCATCGTGCAGGGGTCCGGGCAGCCCGGCGAGGATCTCGGGACTCATCGAGTTCGCGGCACCGGACCCGTTGGCGAAGCCCGCGGCGACCTCCGCGCCCTCCGGGCCCATCTCCCGGGCCGCGGCGGGGATACGCTCACCCATGAGGTCGGCGAGCCGGCTGACGAAGACCGATCCCACGATCGCCGAGCCCAGCGTGCCGCCGATCTGGCGGAAGAAGTTGTTGGACGCGGTGGCGGTCCCGACCATGCTGATGGGGAACGAGTTCTGCACGATAAGCACCAGCAGTTGCATGCACAGGCCGAGCCCGAACCCGAACACGAACAGGACCACTCCGAGGTGCAGGAGGGTGTCCTCGGCGCGCAGGGAGCCGATCAGCCACAGCCCCACGGCCATGACGACCGAGCCGACGACGGGGTACCACTTGTAGCGGCCGGTACGGCTGACGATGTTGCCCACGACGATCGACGTGCCCATCATCCCGGCCATCATCGGGGTCATCATGAGACCGGCGGCGGTGGGGCTGAGGCCGTGGACCATCTGGATGTAGGTGGGCAGATAGGCGATACATCCGAACATGGCGACGCCGATGATGAGCCCGGCCGCCGTGGACAGGGTGAAGTTGCGCTGGCGGAACAGGGCCATGGGGATCAGCGGATCGGCGGCGCGCAGTTCGACGAGGACGAACGCGAGCGCACACACGAGGAACAGTGCACCCAGGGCGAAGATCACCGGGTCGGTCCACTCGTAGCGATGGCCGCCCCACGAGGAGAGCAGGATGAGCGCGGTGGTGCCGGTGGCCATGAGTATCGTGCCGGCCCAGTCTGTCCGTCGGCCGGCGCCGCGGCGGGGCAGGTGGAGGAAGGCCACGGCCACGACCAGCGCGAGGAGGCAGACCGGGAGGTTGAACCACAGTGCCCAACGCCAGCCTGGCCCCTCGGTGAAGAACCCGCCGAGGAGCGGGCCCAGGACGGAGGAGAGCCCGAAGACGGCACCCATGACGCCCATGTAACGGCCACGCTGGCGGGCGGGGACCACGTCAGCGACGATCGCCTGGGACAGGACCATGAGACCGCCGCCGCCCAGTCCCTGAACGGCGCGCGCCACGATGAGCAGATCGATGTTCCAGGACAGCGCGCCGAGGAGGGACCCGGCGGAGAACAACAGGATCGCTGTCACGAACAGCGGTTTGCGGCCGATCTGGTCGCCGAGCTTGCCGTAGACGGGAAGGCCGATGGTCATGGTGAGCAGGTAGACGGTGATGACCCAGCTCATGCGGTCGACTCCGCCGAGGTCGGCCACGATGGTCGGCAGCGCGGTGGAGAAGATCATCTGTCCGAGCGACACGATGAGCATGCCGAGAAGAAGTGAGGTGAACACCAGTGGGACGTTGTGCCCCTCGGGTGCCGGCGTGGCTTCTTCCGCCGTCGAGCGGGTGGTGGTTTCTGTCATGAGGGGCTCCCTGAAGGCGTGGTGACGAGAAGTGCGAGCTGGCCGAGGGCGGTTGCGCACTCGTCGCCCAGGTCGGCGAAGGCTGCGTGTTCGCGGGCGAGCCACGTGGACAGACCCAGGTTCACAGAGGCGGCGACCAGTGCCACGCAGGCGCGGGCCTCGGCCTCGACGGGGACACAGGTGAGCCGTCGGAGTGACGGGTGGTTCCCGAAATGGTCGGTGAGTATGCCCACCAGCCGGAGCTGGAAGCGTGAGGAGGCGGTCATCCGTGCAGCCGCGAGATCGGGGTGGCCGCAGGATATCGAGCGACGACGCTGCAGGAGGACCGCGGTCTGGGTGTCGTCAGCCGTGCGGGCATCGGCGAACGCCGAGAGGAACAGGTCGAGCAGGGCCCGTGGGACGTCGGGGTCGGCGCGGTCGAGGAACTCTGCTAGCGCGGCTGCGGGGACGTCCTCGGGGGTCGTGCCGATCACCGCGGCCTCCTTGGAGGCGACGTAGTTGAAGAAGGTGCGCTTGGACACCTCGGCCTCTGCGCAGATCTGGTCGACAGTGACCTCGTCGTAGCCGTGCTCGAGAACCAGTGCTGTGGCGGCGTATTCGATGGCGACCTTCGTGGCGCGCCGTTTGCGTTCTCGCAGTGGCTCGGTGTCGAGGGGGGAAGTCATGCGGGAAGAGTATCCGAAAAAGTACACCGAGTGCATATTTGCACCGAGTGAAACCTGTCACCGGGACGATTTGTGATGCCGCGCCGGGTCTGCATATAGTTGACGGGCAACAGGCCCCCGTCGTCTAGTGGCCTAGGACGCCGCCCTCTCACGGCGGTAGCGTGGGTTCGAATCCCATCGGGGGTACCAGGGAGATGTCCCGGCTCATCGAGATCGATGAGCCGGGACATTTTATTTGCGTCGGACCAGCCCTCCGGTGGGCTCGTCGCTCTTTCCCTTCGCCGGTCCACGTCGTGATCGGCCGGGACCGGACCCGCGGCGCGGCCGGGGTGAGGTCGGGGTCAGAGCCGCTTGTGGATGGCGTCGGCCGCGGCGAGCAGGTCGGTGGCCCATCGGGCACCCGGCCGCCGGCCGATGCGGTCCACGGGGCCGGAGACGGAGATCGCCGCCACGACGTTGCCCGCGGAATCGCGGATCGGCGCGGAGATGGACGCGACGCCGGGTTCGCGTTCGGCCACTGATTGGGCCCAGCCCCGGCGCCGGATCTCGGCCAACTGGCGTTCGGTGTAGGTCGCGTCGAAGAGGAGCGCGCGCTGGGTCGCCGCGTCCGCCCAGGCGGCCAGGACCTTGGCGCCCGAGCCGCGACTCATGGGCAGCGCCGCTCCGACGGGTACCGTGTCACGCAGGCCGGTGAGGGGTTCGGCAGAGGCCACGCACACGCGGCGATCGCCGTCCCGGCGGTACACCTGAACGCTCTCGTCCGTGACCTCGCGCAGTCGGGGCAGGACTGATGCGGCGGCGTCGGCGAGGGCGTCCGGAACACCCGCCGCGAGCTTGGCCAGCCCGGGGCCCAGGCTCCAGACGCCGGCATGGTCCCGGGCGAGCAACTGGTGCGTCTCCAGTCCCACCGCGAGCCGGTGGGCGGTCGCCCGGGGCAGCCCGGTGCGCTCGCAGAGCTCCGACAACACGCACGGCTGCTTTGCCACGGCATGGAGCACCGTCATTGCTTTGTCGAGGACCCCGATCCCGCTATACTGTCTCACAGTTCGACTATAGCGTCCTACATGGTGAGAATCCATCGTTTACTTGCCGGGGATGTGGACTGGGAGGCGTGATGAGCGAGACGGTGTCCGGCGGGCGGCCGCGGACCCTGGCCGAGAAGGTCTGGGACGACCACGTGGTCGCCAGGGGAGAGGGTGAGGGTGAGGCCAGGCAGCCCGATCTCATCTTCATCGACCTGCACCTCATCCACGAGGTGACGAGCCCGCAGGCTTTCGAGGGCCTGCGCCTGGCCGGCCGGCAGCTCCGCCGGCCCGATCTCACGCTGGCGACCGAGGACCACAACGTGCCCACCGACATCGCCGGCGGTGCGGTCAACCTCATCGCCGACCAGACCTCGCGCACGCAGATCGAGACCCTGCGCCGCAACTGTGAGGAGTTCGGTGTGCGTCTCTACCCGATGGGCGACATCGAGCAGGGCATCGTCCACGTGGTGGGTCCACAGCTCGGCCTCACCCAGCCCGGGATGACCGTCGTCTGCGGCGACTCCCACACGTCCACGCACGGGGCCTTCGGCTCGATCGCCATGGGTATCGGCACCTCCGAGGTGGAGCACGTCATGGCCACCCAGACCCTGTCGCTGCGTCCGTTCAAGACCATGGCGGTCACGGTCACCGGCGAGCTCCAGCCCGGTGTCACGGCCAAGGACCTGATCCTCGCCGTGATCGCCCAGATCGGGACCGGCGGCGGTCAGGGGCACATCATCGAGTACCGGGGCGAGGCCATCTCCAAGCTCTCGATGGAGGCCCGCATGACCGTGTGCAACATGAGCATCGAGGCGGGGGCCCGCGCCGGGATGATCGCTCCCGACCAGACCACGTTCGACTACCTCCGGGGCCGTCCGCACGCCCCGGCCGGTGCCGAGTGGGACGCGGCCGTCGAGTACTGGAGCAGCCTGCGGACCGACGACGACGCGGTGTTCGACACGGAGGTCGTGATCGACGGCTCCGCACTGACGCCGTTCGTCACCTGGGGGACCAACCCCGGTCAGGGCGTGCCGCTGGGAGCGCAGGTGCCGGATCCGGAGTCGTTCACCGACGAGTCCGAGCGGATCGCCGCCGAGAGCGCACTGGAGTACATGGATCTGCGGGCGGGCACCCCGATACGGGAGGTTCCCGTCGACGTGGTGTTCGTCGGTTCCTGCACCAACGGGCGGATCGAGGATCTGCGCGAGGTGGCCGAGGTCGTCGAGGGCCGGAAGGTCGCCGACGACGTCCGAGTGCTGATCGTCCCCGGTTCGATGCGGGTGCGCGAGCAGGCCGAGGCCGAGGGGCTGGATCAGATCTTCACCGAGTTCGGCGCCGAGTGGCGTCAGCCGGGTTGCTCGATGTGCCTGGGGATGAACCCCGATTCCCTCGAGCCCGGGCAACGGTGCGCATCGACCTCCAACCGCAACTTCGAGGGACGCCAGGGCAAGGGTGCGCGCACCCACCTGGTCAGCCCGTCCGTCGCCGCCGCCACCGCCGTGCTCGGACGCTTCGCCTCACCCGCCGACCTCGAGCCCACGAAGGGGGCCTGACACCTGATGGAGCCGATCACCACACATACCGGCATCGGTGCCCCGCTGCGCCGGTCCAATGTGGACACCGACCAGATTATCCCCGCCGTCTACCTCAAACGGGTCACCCGCACGGGCTTCGAGGACGGACTGTTTGCCTCCTGGCGAGCGAACGAGCCCGACTTCGTGCTCAACCGTGAACCATACGACAGGGCAAGCGTCCTGGTCGCCGGGCCGGATTTCGGTACCGGCTCGTCCCGCGAGCACGCGGTGTGGGCGCTCATGGATTTCGGCTTCCGCGTGGTCATCTCCTCGCGTTTCGCCGACATCTTCCGCGGCAACGCCGGCAAATCGGGACTGGTGGCCGCCCAGGTCGCACAGGGGGACGTCGAGCTGCTCTGGAAGATCATGGACGCCCAGCCCGGCATCGAGCTGACCGTCGATCTGGTGGCTAGGACCGTCACCGCCGGCGACGTGACAGTGCCGTTCGACATCGACGACTACACGCGCTGGCGCCTCATGGAGGGGCTCGACGACATCGGGCTCACCCTCCGCAACGCCGACCTCATCGAGGAGTACGAGGAACGGCGACCGTCGTTCAAGCCGGTCACGACCCCGAGGTGAGGCGCTGACGCGGGACGCGGTGTTCCCACGGGGTGGTTGTTGACACCAATTCGGACCGTCGTCCTAGTAAAGCTTCAAATTCCTTCATTGTGTGAGTATGCTTATGTTCACTGGGTGCGGATACGTACCGGTGCAGCGAGACTCATCCAAAGGGGGACCCGCAGGTGAACAAGGCCGATCTGATCGATGAACTGGCAAGACGGATGGGCGGTGACCACCAGCTGGCCACCGAGGCGTTGGAGAACACTCTCGACATCATCGTTCGAACCGTCGCCGCGGGCGAGTCGATCACCATCATGGGTTTCGGGATCTTCGAGAAGAAGGCTCGGGCGGCCCGCGTCGCACGCAACCCCCACACCGGGGAGTCGATCCCGGTGCCGCCCACGTACTCGCCGGTATTCCGTCCCGGTCAGTATTTCAAGGGGGTCATCCAGGGCACCGAGCCGCTTCCGGAGGGGCGGCTGGCGGCCAAGCGGACGAGCTCGCACCAGTCCTTCGGGGGACTGCGCAAGAACGGTGTCGATCAACGCGACAAGGTCGGCTGACCGGCACAGGCGGAGCCGGAGACCGTAGACACCAGGGGTGTCGCCCCGGGAATCCCCGGGGCGACACCCCTGCTGTGTTCATCGGTGACGGTAGCCCGCGCGGTCGCCCCGAGCGATCAGTGAAGTGGCAGGGGACTGCGATAGTAGTCGGCGGAGATCAGCGTGTTCCCGGAGAAACCGAGCCCCCACACACCGGCCTTCTTGGTCGATGTGTTGCCGATGTCGATGGCCGCGGCGGCCGCCAGGTCATCGAGCATGCCGGGTATCGCAGTGCCCTGGGAACAGATCGCCGCCACCCCGTCTCCGGCGCCTGCGATCTCGAGCAGTCGCGACACCGCCTTCTCGGGGGCCTCCAGATAGGCCTCATCGCTCAGTGCCCCCTCGATGGCGATCCGGGTCCCGAGCTCGTCGGCGAGCGGCGCCAGGGTCTGCTCGCACCGGACGCGCGGTGCACTGTGCAGCCGGCTCACCCCGAAGGCGCGGAGCATCGGCACGAGCATCTCCGCCTGTGTCCGGCCGGATTTGTCCAGTGGCCGCAGCGTGTCGTCACCGCTCCATTCACGCCTGTCGCCCGCCTTGGCGTGCCGCACGAGCAGCAGCATGGATTCGACACGGGGCGCCTCGGCGAAGCGTGTGAGGATCTTGCGGTCGAGCGGATAGGAGACCAGCTTCTTGGCCTTGTCCACCGGGAGCCATCGGAGCTGATCGACCTCGGAGTTCGGTTCGAAGCACCCCTGCTCGGCGCGAGCGGACCAGTACGTGACCTCCTTGCGGACGTTCTCCTTCAGCGGGTAGGCGGTGGTCCCGATGAGGGACTCGAGCACGGACCCGAACCCGGTCTCCTCACTGATCTCCCGCACCGCTGTGGTGGGCAACGACTCGCCGGGGTCGACCTTGCCCTTCGGCAGCGACCAGTCGTCGTACCGCGACCGGTGTGCCACAGCGCAGTGGGGGACACCGTCCTGCATCCGGTACAGCACGGCTCCCGCGGCGGGGACGACACGGACCTTCGAGGAGGACTTTGCTCTGCTGGCGGACTTGGCTTTGCTCATCGGTCTCGGAACCCCGCGTGTACGGCGGCCATCTGCTCCTGGTGGTCGACGGAGTCGGCCCAGTCCTCCGGCGATGGCATCCGCTGCCAGGTGGCGTCCGGCTGCAGGTGGAAACTCCGCGTGAGCGGGTGGAGGGCCGAGTCGAAGATCCGGCGGACCTGCCCCTTGAGCCGACGGTCGGTCACCGTGACCATCACCTCGACGCGACGGTCGAGGTTGCGGTGCATCATGTCCGCGCTGCCGATCAACACCTCGTCGGCGCCGCGGAAATGCAGGATCCGCGAGTGCTCGAGGAACCGGCCGAGGATCGACCGGACGTGGATGTTCTCGCTCAGCCCGGGTACCCCGGCGCGCAGGGAGCAGATGCCCCGCACCACGATGTCCACCGGGACTCCCGCCTGCGAGGCCCGGTACAACGCATCGATCACCTGCTCGTCGACCAGTGCGTTGGCCTTGAGCCGGATACCGGCCTCGCGGCCCACGGAGGCCAGTTCGATCTCCCGGTCGATCCGCTCGATGATCCCGGACCGGATCCCCTCCGGTGCCACGAGCAGCCGGCGGTACTTGGTGACGTTCGAGAATCCGGTGAGGTGATTGAACAGATCGGTCAGATCGGACACGACCTCCTCGTCCGCGGTGAACAGGCCGACGTCCTCGTAGATGCGTGCGGTCTTGGGGTTGTAGTTGCCGGTGCCGATGTGTGCGTACCGCTGGAGGCGATCGCCCTCTTTGCGCACGACCAGGCAGGTCTTGCAGTGCGTCTTGAGCCCCAGGAGTCCGTAGACCACGTGCACGCCGGCCTGCTCAAGTTCGCGGGCCCACCGGATGTTGTTCTGCTCGTCGAAACGCGCCTTGATCTCCACCAGGGTCACGACCTGCTTACCGCTCGCGGCCGCGTCGACCAGGGCGTTGACTATCGGTGAGTCGCCGGAGGTCCGGTAGAGGGTCTGCTTGATCGCCAGGACGTTCTCGTCCGCCGCGGCCTGCTCGATGAACCTCTGCACGGTGGTCGAGAACGAGTCGTAGGGGTGCTCGACCAGGACGTCGGACTCCTGCAGTGAATCGAAGATGTTCCGGGCGGTCTCCCGCTCGCCGAACGCCGGCGGTGTGGCCGGCACCATCGCCGGGTCCTTGAGATCGGGGAGGTCCAGGGAGTGGATCTGCCACAGTCCGGTGAGGTCGAGCAGCCCCCCGAATCGGATCACGTCCTCGGACTCCACGTCCAGTTCGCGCTGCAGGATACGCAGCATGCGCGGGGTGGTGTCCTCGGCGATCTCCAGGCGCACGGCGGAGCCGAAGCGGCGCCGGGCCAGCTCCCGCTCGAGCGCCTGCAGCAGGTCCTCGTCCCGGTCCTCCTCGACCTCCATGTCCGCGTTCCGGGTCACCCGGAAGACGTGGTGCTCCACGATCTCCATGCCCTGGAACAGTTCCCCGAGATGTGCGGCGATGACCTCCTCCGCCGGCACGAACGCGAACTCCTCGCGGCCGCCCCGATCGACCCGGATAAAACGGGGCACGTTGCTGGGGATCTTGACCCGCGCGAAGTGTTCCTGCCCCGAGTCGGTGTTCCGGATGATCACCGCGAGGTTGAGGCTCAGCCCGGAGATGTAGGGGAACGGATGCGCCGGGTCGACGGCCAGCGGGGTGAGAACCGGGAAGATCTGGTTGCGGAACAGCTCCGACATCTCGAACCGCTCGTCGGAGGTGAGCACGCTCCAGGGCAGGAACCGGATGCCGTTGGCCTCCAACTCCGGCCGGATCTCGTCGTTGAACAACCTGGACTGTTCGTCGCAGAGTTCGCGACTACGCAGGCTGATCCGGTCGAGCTGTTCGGCCGGTGTCTGCCCGTCTGCCGAGCGGACCGACAGACCGGTCTTGTCGCGCCGCTTGAGCCCGGCCACGCGCACCATGTAGAACTCGTCCAGATTGGAGGCGAAGATCGCGAGGTACTTGGCGCGTTCCAGCAGCGGCAGGGTCTTCTCGCCGGCCAGTGCGAGCACCCTCGCATTGAAATCGAGCCAGCTCAGTTCGCGGTTGAGGTAGCGGTCACGGGGCCGGGGGAGTCCTGGTAGGGAGTGCTCGTCTACTGTCACCGCACCATTGTGACCGATTCCCCGGCGTCGCGGACACGGAGCGGGGCGGGCACACCCTGAAGGACGCGGGCCGTGGCGGCACCCACCCGGCGCGCGGCCAGTCCCGCCACGTCCTCCGGGATGTCGACGTCTCGCGACGCGCCTTCCCACGCCGCGTCGTCCACCGCGATCTTCTCGGCACCACCCAGGTGGCGGAACCGGTCGGCGGAGCCGGCACCGAAGTGGATCACACGGTCTGTGGACCCGGTCCAGAACGCCATCGTGGTGCCGTCGCCACGGTGATCTGTCACGACCGAATGCGGGTGACGGGTGGCCACGTCGAGAATCCGGGTCAGCAGCGCGCCGTCGAGTTCGGGTAGGTCGGCGGCCACCACCCCGACGGAGCCCCGCATCCCGGTCATCGCGTGGGAGAGCGCGGTGTTGAGCGGATCCGACCTTCCGGCGACCGACGTGGCCGGTACGGTGCCCGGGCCGGTGGGGTCGACGACGAACTCGGCGCCCAGCCCCTGCGCGATCCGGGCGATCTCGGGGTCCGAGCCCACGACGCGGACCCTGACGACCGGGGAGGCGTCGCGGCAGGCCGCGATGACGTCGGTCGCCATCGCCACGACGAGGGCGCGCCTGATGTCGGGGGAGAGCTCGGGAGCCAGCCGTCCCTTGGCGCGCTCGAGTGTCTTGACGGGGACGATGATCGTCCATCCGTCTCCCGCGTGCCCGGGACCACTCGCTGTGCTCATCGCCCGCCATCCTGCCAGCCCACCCTCGTGAACGCCCCGTGGCGGGTAGCGTCACAGACTGATCGACCCCGGGCCGGGGTCAGGTGGGCGACGAACCGGGAGGCGAAGATGGCGCGGATCGCGGTGATGGGTGCGGGGTCCTGGGGGACCGCGGTGGGCAAGGTCCTCGCGGACGCGGGCTCCGAGGTCATCATGTGGGCCAGGCGGGACGAGGTCGCGGCCGGGATCAACGAGGAGCACTGCAACAACAGGTACCTCCCGGAGATCCGGCTGCCGTCGACCATCACCGCCTCGACGGATCCCGCCGAGGTACTGGACGGCGCGGAGGAGGTCGTGCTGGCCGTCCCGTCGCAGAGCCTGCGCGCGAATCTCGAGAACTGGGTGGATCTGCTCGCACCCGGCGTCGGGGTGATCTCGCTGGCGAAAGGGATCGAGACAGGCACGCTCAAACGGATAAGCGAGGTCGTGTCGGAGGTCGCGGGCCTGACCGACGGGCAGATCGCGGTGCTGTCCGGGCCCAACCTCGCGCGCGAGGTCGCCGAAGGGCAGCCCGCGGCGACGGTGATCGCCTGCAGCGACGAGGAACGCGCCACACGCCTCCAGGACGCGTTCTCCACGCACTATTTCCGTCCGTACACCAACAACGACGTGGTGGGGTGCGAGATCGGCGGTGCCACCAAGAACGTGATCGCCCTGGTCTGCGGGATCGCCTCGGGGATGGGGCTCGGGGACAACACCGCGGCCACCCTCATCACCCGCGGTCTTGCCGAGACCACCAGGCTCGGGGTGGCGCTGGGGGCCAACCAGGTGACGTTCGCCGGGCTCGCCGGCATCGGCGACCTGGTGGCCACATGTACGTCCCCGCTGTCACGGAACCGGACGTTCGGGGAGCGGCTCGGCCTCGGCGAGACCCTGGAACAGGCGCAGGCCGCGACCCACGGTCAGGTGGCCGAGGGGGTGAAATCCTGCACGTCGATCCGCGCGCTGAGCCGCCGCGCCGGAGTCGAGATGCCGCTCACCGAGGCGGTGCACGAGATCTGCCACGAGGGCGGCGACGCGGTCGAGGTGGCGGTGCGCCTGATGAGTCGGAGCACCAAGCCCGAGTAGCCTCGGGCGGGTGAACCGCACCACTGTCGCCGTCCTCTACGGCGGGCGCAGCACCGAGCACTCCGTGAGCTGCGTGTCCGCCGGAGCCGTCATGTCCCACCTCGACCGGACCCGCTACGACGTCATCCCCGTGGGGATCACCTCGTCCGGCATCTGGACGCTGGGCCCGGATGACGTATCGGACCTCCGCATCTCGGGCCGCACCATGCCGGTCGTGGACCCGCACCGCCCGC
This sequence comes from Candidatus Dietzia intestinigallinarum, assembly GCA_019119875.1. GTDB lineage: Bacteria > Actinomycetota > Actinomycetes > Mycobacteriales > Mycobacteriaceae > Dietzia > Dietzia intestinigallinarum. Next base: position 33,366 of record DWWG01000234.1, read on the forward strand.
GGGTCTCGCTCGGACTGTCCACCGAGGACCGCGGAGTGCTCCGGTACGTCGACGGACCGGAGGCGGGTGAGGTCGTCGCCCGGGTCGACGTGGTGTTCCCCGTCATGCACGGCACGTACGCGGAGGACGGGACCGTCCAGGGGATGCTCGAGCTGTCGGGCGTGCCCTACGTCGGCCCGGGGGTGCTCTCCAGCGCCGCCGGCATGGACAAGGAGTTCACCAAGATCGTCCTCGGGGCCGCCGGTCTCCCGATCGGGAGACAGGTGGTCCTGCGGCCCGGCGCCGAGACGCTGACCGCCCGGGAGCGGGAGCACCTGGGCCTTCCACTGTTCGTCAAGCCCGCTCGCGGGGGCTCGTCGATCGGGATCTCCAAGGTCTCGCGCGCCGAGGACCTGGACGCCGCGATCGCCGAGGCCAGACGTTTCGACCCCAAGGTGATCATCGAGGCCGCGATCGTCGGCCGTGAGGTCGAGTGTGGCGTGCTCGAGCACCCCGACGGCCGGGTCGAGGCGAGCCTTCCGGCGGAGCTGCACATCCCCGGGGAGTCGACGGATCGGGAAGGCGAGTCGCAGGGCGAGGCCTTCTACGATTTCGACACCAAGTACCTCGACGACGTGTGCACCTTCGACCTGCCGGCACAGCTGTCCGGGGAGGAGACGGCGCGGCTGCAGCGACTCGCGGTGGAGGCGTTCCACGCTCTGGAGGCCACCGGACTGAGCCGCGTGGACTTCTTCGTCACCGCGGACGGCCCGGTGATCAACGAGGTCAACACGATGCCCGGATTCACCCCCATCTCCATGTACCCGCAGATGTGGGCCGCGTCCGGGGTCGACTACCCGGAACTGCTGAGCACCCTCGTCCAGACGGCGCTGGCGCGCGGCTGACACCACAGGGCGCGGCGTGGGGCCGGCCCGCGATCAGCCGATCGGGGCGGGGTCGGGCTCGACCTCGTCCATGGTCGCGGTGAGCGCATCCGACAGGTCCTGGATGGGCCCGGTGCCGCTGCCCTCCGGCAGGGTCACCGCCACGTACTCGGGCCGGTCCACCGCCACCCAGGTCGACGACGTGACAGCCGGGTCCGGATCCGGCTCGTTGAACCACTGGACGTCGTTGACCGCCTGCAGCCCCACACCCACGACGAAGGACGGAGGGGCGGGCAGCCCGCACCGCACCACGACCGGCTCACCGTCGGGCAACCGGTAGGCGGCGGTCCCCGGCGCCGGCTCGGTGAGGGACACCTGGTTGGCGTCCCCGAGGGACGGGGGGAGCTCGTCGATCAGCGCACTGCACGCCTCGGACTCCGCGCCGGGGGCGGGAAGGGGGACGGCGGTGTAGGGCTCGGTGGCGGCGGCCTCGGTCGCGTCGTCCCCGATGCCGCGCACCCACAGCAGCGCACCCCCGAGAAGGATCAGGGGGATGAGGATCGCCGCGACCACCACCGGGGTGGACACGGGACGGTCGCGTCCGGCGGGCCCCCCCGTCTCCCGGGGCCCGGCATCGTACCGATCCGTCGGGGCCGAGTCGCTCGAAGCCACTGGTGTCGTCCTTCCTCCCGGGCGCGGCGGTCGTGCGGGCGCCGCTACTCTGACCGCAACGCTACTTCACCCGCGTCCGCACACCCGGCGCGCGACACCACCCGGAAGGGGAACCCAGCTGTGACCGATCGGGCCGTGACCGTGTCCCAGGCAGGTGAGGCCGCGGTCCTCGAGGTGCTCAGCGGGGCCCCGGCGCAGGTGGGCAACGACCCGGTGGGTAACGGTGACGACGCCGCCGTGCTCGGGCCCGCCTCCGCCACCGTGGTGACGACGGACATGCTCGTCGAGGGCACCCACTTCCGGCTGGACCTGACCGGATGGGCCGATCTCGGGAGGCGGGCGGTGGCCCAGAACGTGTCCGACGTGCTCGCGATGGGCGCCGAGTGCTCACGGATCCTGGTGGCCCTCGCCGTACCCGGCGGCACCACCATGGGGGAGATCGCCGACCTGTCGGAGGGGATCCACGCCGAGGCCGCACGATCCGGGGCCGTGGTGGTGGGCGGGGACCTGACGAGTGCCGACGTCGTCGTCGTCGGGGTCACCGCCATCGGCACACTGCCGCACGGCGCCGCCCCGCTGCGCATCGACGGCGCCCGGCCCGGGGACCGCATCGGACTGACCGGCCTGCCCGGACGCTCGGCGGCCGGACTCGCGCTCCTGCTGGCCGGCCGCCCCGAGGGCCCGCTCCACCGCGCGCACCGCGTGCCCGAGACCCCCATCGGCTCCGGAACCGCCGCACGACTGGCCGGGGCGACGGCACTCACCGACGTCAGCGACGGGCTCCTCCGCGACCTGTCCGGGCTCACCCGCGCCTCCGGGGTCGGTGCCGACCTCGATACCGCGGCGCTGCCCCGGGACCCGCAGCTGCGCACCGCGGCCCGGGTGCTCGGCGCCCCCGACGTCGACGAGCAGGTCCTGGACTGGATGCTCGACGGTGGCGAGGACCACGGCCTGCTGGGAACGTTCCCGCCCGGCGTCACGGTGCCGGAGGAGTTCACGATCATCGGCACCACCCGCGAGGGCCCGCCCGGCGAGGTGACCGTCGACGGACGGCACAGGACGCCGGGAGGCTGGGACTCCGCCCGCGGCGCGAACTAGGGTGGTGCCATGGCTGTCTACGCACTCGGTGACCTGCAACCCGACATCGCCCCCGACGCCTGGGTGCACCCGGACGCGGTGGTGATCGGCAACGTCACGCTCGGCCCCGGAGCATCCGTCTGGCCCACCGCCGTGCTGCGGGGTGACTACGGGCGGATCGAGATCGGCGCGATGAGCAACATCCAGGACGGCACGATCATCCACTGCACCGACAGCGAACCGACCGTGATCGGGGAGCACTGCATAGTGGGCCACAACGCGCACATCGAAGGGGCGACGATCGGCAACGGCGCGCTGATCTCCTCCGGATCGATCGTGCTCAACAGCTCGGTGATCGGCGAGGGCGCGATCGTCGCGGCCGGCTGCCTCATCCCGCCCCGCTTCGAGCTGCCCGCCGGACGCATGGCGATGGGCGCGCCCGCGAAGATCCGGGAGGGGTACGAGGTGGACCCCGCCATGCTCGAGGGCAACACGCAGAAGTACCACGACAACGCGATGCGCTACCGCGCCGAGCTCCGCCGGCTCGACTGAGCCGTGGTGGATTCGACCGCGACCTCGTCGCTGACCGGCGTCCTCGACCCCGGCTGGGCGGCAGCGCTGGAACCGGTGACGGACCGGATCCGGCAGATGGGTGACTTCCTGCGGGCCGAGAACGCCGCCGGCCGGGGCTACCTCCCCGCCGGCGGACACGTCCTCCGGGCGTTCCAGCAGCCATTTGACGACGTCCGGGTACTCGTGGTGGGACAGGACCCCTACCCGACACCCGGGCACGCCGTGGGACTGAGCTTCGCCGTGGACCCGCACGTCCGGCCGCTGCCGCGCAGCCTGGCCAACATCTACCGCGAGTACACGGACGACCTGGGGTTCACCGCGCCCGCGCACGGGGACCTGGCGGCATGGACGCGGTCGGGGGTGTTACTCCTCAACAGGGTGCTCACCGTCCAACCCGGAAGAGCCGCCGCACACCGCGGCAAGGGGTGGGAGGCCGTCACCCAACGGGCGATCGAGGCGCTCGTGCAGCGGCGGCGACCGATGGTCGCGATCCTCTGGGGGCGCGACGCCCGGTCGCTCACCCCGATGCTCGGGGACACCCCGGTGATCGCCTCCGCGCACCCGTCGCCGCTGTCGGCCCACCGCGGCTTCTTCGGCTCCAGGCCCTTCAGCCGTGCCAACGCGGAACTGGCGCGGCTCGGCGCCGACCCCGTTGACTGGCGGCTCCCGCTCGAGCCGTAGCTGCGAACGCGGGAGCCGTAGCCGCGACCGCGGTCAGCCCTGTCCGAACTCCGGGGCGCGCTTGTCGACGAACGCGTTGACGCCCTCGATGCCGTCCGGCGAGACGGCCAGTCGCGCGATCGAATCCCGCTCGGCATCCAGCTGCGCGGACAGATCGGTGTCCTCGGCGGCGCGGAGCAGGGACTTGACGGCCGCGTACGACTCGGAGGGGCCGGCGGCGAGACGCACCGCCAGCGCGCGGGCGGCCTCGCCGACATCGCCCTCGACGAAGGTCGTGAGCATGCCGAGGGCGTACGCGCGGTCGCCGGACATGGGCTCGTTGCCGAGGATGAACGCACGCGCGGCGGACTGCCCGATCGCCCGGGGCAGGCGCCAGGACATGCCGCCGTCGGGGGAGAGGCCGATCCCGGGGTAGGCGGCCAACAGGCGGGTGTCGGAACCGCCCACCGAGAAATCGGCGGCCAGTGCGAGGGACAGCCCCGCGCCGGCCGCCCAGCCGGCCACCGCCGCGACGACGGGGACGGAGAGCTCGTCGAGCAGGCGGACGGCCTTGTGGAGCCGGTCCGCGAGCTCGCGGATGTGCTCGGAGCGATCGGACGCCGCGGCGAATCCGGCCACGTTCCCGCCGGCGCAGAAGTTCTTGCCGAGACCCACGAGCAGCACGGCGCGCGCGTCGATCTCGCCGGCGACGAGGGCGTCCAGAGCAGCCACCATCTGGGTCACCGCGTCGGAATCGAGCGCGTTGCCCTTGGCCTCCAACGAGACGGGGAGCGTCAGCACACCGCCCTCGAGAGTGACGAGGGGGGTGGTGGAGAGGTCAAAGGTCATCGTGTCGGCTCCCGTGTGGTGCGCGCCGTCTCGGCCTGTTCGACGGCTGTCGACTGGTGAGGGTACTAGGCTTGGCCGCGCCGGCCGCACGAGTCGGAGCAGTAGGGGTGTGAGGGCCGACGAGGAGGGGTGATGACGCAGGAGAGCACTCGTGTCGAGGACCGCCCGTCGACCCTCGACGCCCACGGGGTGTTGACGTGGGCCCGGCGCTGTGTCGAGCTGCTCGCCGAGCACCGTGAGGAGATCAATTCACTCAACGTCTTCCCGGTGCCCGATTCCGACACCGGTACCAACCTCCTCTACACCATGAGAGCCGCTGTGGACCGTGCGGAGGGCGAGGAGGCCTGGATCACCGAGGGCGGAGGCACCGCGGGCGCGCGCGAGATCGCGGTGGCCCTGGGCCGTGGTGCCGTCCACGGGGCGCGCGGGAACTCCGGGGTGATCCTGTCCCAGGTGCTCAGAGCGGTGGGCGAGGCCGCGACGTTCACCGTCGTCGACGCCGCCACCTACCGTCGTGCGCTGCGCACCGCCGTCACGCTCGTCGACAACGCGCTCAGCGACCCGGTCGAGGGAACCATCATCACCGTGCTGCGCGAGGCCGCCGCGGGGGCGGGACGATCCACGGCCACCTCCCTGGTGGAGGTGGCCCGGGCGGCGGCGGACACCGCCGCCGATGCTCTCGAGCGGACCACCGGGCAGCTGGCGGCCCTGCGCCGGGCCGGGGTCGTGGACGCCGGCGGGCGCGGCCTGTTGATCCTGCTCGACACCATGGTCGAGGTCCTGGGCGGCGAGCGTCCCGAGAGACCGGAATACGTGCTGCCCGCCGACCCGGCCGTTGCCGGCTGTCCGGCCGGTGCCGAGGTGGATCCGGGGTCGTCGGGGGCTGGTACCGACGCGCTCGCCGAGACCCGCTACGAGGTCATGTACTCGCTGACCCACTCCGATGACGCGCGGGCGGACGAACTGCGTTCGGCGCTGCGCACCCTCGGCGACAGCGTGGTGGTGGTGGGGGACGGCGGCAGCGGCGGCAACGCCCGCTGGGCGGTCCACGTCCACACGGACGAGATCGGGCCGGCGATCGAGTCCGCGCTGCCCCTGGGGCGGATCACCGAGATCCGGGTGACCGACATGCTCGATCCGCTCGGTGAGGGGCGGGCGGACCCGACCGCGGCACACCGGCAGGGGCCGGTGGACCTTCCGGAGGCGCCGCGAGGCGGCACACCCACGCGCAAGGTCGTCGCTATCGTGCGGCCGGGGCCGCTCGCGGAGCTGTTCACCGATGCCGGCGCGGTGACCGTCGACCCGGGGGATTCCGGTGACGGGGTGGTCGAGGCGATCCTGGCGGTGGACGCCGACGAGTTCCTCGTCCTGCCCAACGGTGAGCTGTCGCGGGCCCAGATCAGCTCGCTCGACGCAGCCCTTCGCGATGTCGGGTGGCACGCACTGATCCTCCCGACCGCCTCGGTGGTGCAGGGACTGGCAGCACTGGCGGTCCACGACCCGTCGACCACGCTGTCGTTGGACGGTTTCGGGATGGCCGACGCGGCGGCGGCCACCCGTCACGCGCACGTGGTCCGGGCCGAGCAGGACGCACTGACACTGGTGGGCCGGTGCGCGGCGGGGGACCTGCTCGGGGTGATCGGCCACGATGTGGCGTTGATCGACCGGGACCCGGTGGCGTCGGTGTGCGCGATGGTCGACAGGATGCTCGCCGCCGGAGGGGAGCTGGTCACCGTCCTGTTGGGCGACGAGTACGACGAGTCGGCCACCCGGGACGTCCTGGACCGGCTCCGGAGCAGCCACCCGGAGGTCGAGGTGGTGGGCTACGGGGCCGGGCCCGGCAGGGTCGTGGCCTATGTCGGGGTCGAATGACCCCGCTCGCCACCACGGACACCCCGCTCGCCGAGGTCCTGGACCCGGAGCTCGCCGAACGGATCACCAAGGCCCTCGGGCATCGCACGGTCGGGGACCTGCTGCACACCCTGCCTCGCCGCCATCGCCAGCACGGCCAGCGCTACGACAGGCGGACACTGGCCGACGGCGAGCGCGTGACGGTGATCGGTACCGTCACCTCGTCCCGCTCGAAGGCCTACTCGGCCAGGAAGAGCGGCAAGACCCGCCAGATGCTGACGCTGACCGTCGAGGACGGCGGGACGGTGTTCCGGATCGTGTTCTTCGCCGGTGCCGTGATCAAGCACCTGCTCCCGGTGGGCACCCTGGCGATGTTCGACGGCACGGTGTCCCGTTTCCGCGGTCAGCTCGATCTCAAGCACCCGGAGTTCCTGGTGCTGCGCACCGCCTCGGGCCCCGCCGGGCAGCTTCGGGGTTCGGGGAACCTGGCCGCGCTGGCCGCACTGTCGGCGAAGGTGGAGGCCGAGGGCGGGGCGAGCCTGTTCGACCGCAAGTACCTGCCCGTGTACGCGGCGAAGGAGGGGGTGACCTCCTGGGATCTGTTCGGCGCGGTGGTGACGGTGTTGCGGGCGTTGGTGCCGGTCGTCGATCCGCTCGAGAAGTCGCTTCGCGATGCGGTGGGCCTGATGGATCTCGACCGTGCGCTGCGTAAGGCACACCTCCCGGAGACCGAGGAGGAGAAGGAGGCGGCCGGGTACCGCCTGCGGTTCGACGAGGCGCTCGCGTTGCAGCTCCTGCTCGGGGCGCGGCGGCGCTTCGTGGCCCGTGACCCGGCGCCACCGAGCCCGGTGCGCCCCGACGGGATCCGTGCGGCGCTGCAGTCGCGGATGCCGTTCGAGCTCACGGCCGGCCAGCGGTCGGTGCTGGCGGACATCTCGGCGGATCTGAGCCGGGACGAGCCGATGAACCGCCTGCTGCAGGGCGAGGTGGGTTCCGGCAAGACCGTGGTGGCGCTGCTCGCCATGCTCCAGGTGATCGATGCCGGTCGGCAGTGCGTGCTGTTGGCGCCCACCGAGGTGCTGGCCACGCAGCATCACCGGTCGTTGCACGCGATTCTCGGTGATCTCGCGGATGCGGGTCGGCTCGGGGCGGCGGACGAGGCGACGCGGGTGGTCCTGTTGACGGGCTCGATGTCCACGGGGGAGCGTCGCCGGGCGCTTCTGGACATCGTCAGCGGGGAGGCCGGGATCATCGTGGGCACGCACGCGCTCATCCAGGACTCGGTCGACTTCTTCGACCTGGGTCTGGTGGTGGTGGACGAGCAGCACCGCTTCGGGGTGCGGCAGCGGGATCGCCTGCGCGCGAAGGGTCGCGAGGGGATGGTGCCGCACCTGCTGGTCATGACGGCCACTCCGATTCCACGGACCATCGCCATGACGGTGTTCGGCGATCTGGAGGTGTCGGAGCTGGCGGAGCTGCCGGGAGGTCGTAGGCCGATCTCGACATCCGTGGTGCCGGCCCGCGAGCGGCCGCGGTGGTTGGAGCGGACGTGGGAGCGGATCCGTGAGGAGGTGGCGGCCGGGAACCGGGCGTATGTGGTGTGCGCGCGGATCGACGCCGACGACGCGGCCGGCGCGTCCGCGTCACCGGAGGACGGTGGTGTCGGTGCGGGACAGGGCGACGACGACAAGGGCGGCGACAGACCCCCGCTGGTCGCGGCGGTGCAGCTCCACGAGCACCTGTCCTCCGGTCCGCTCGCCGGGCTGCGGGTCGGGCTCATGCACGGCCGGCTCCCGCCGGAGGAGAAGGACTCACGGATGGCCGCGTTCGCCGCCGGGGCTCTGGACGTGCTGGTCTCCACCACGGTCATCGAGGTCGGCGTGGACGTCCCGCAGGCCACGGTGATGGTGGTGATGGACGCGGAACGGTTCGGCGTGAGCCAGCTCCACCAGCTGCGGGGACGGGTGGGCCGTGGCGGAGAGCCCGGGCTGTGTCTGCTCGTGACCAACTCGGGTCTGTCGAGCCCGTCGATGGAGCGACTGTCGGCCGTGGCCGCGACCGCCGACGGCTTCGAACTGGCCCAGCTCGATCTCGTCCAACGCAGGGAGGGCGACGTGCTCGGCGACGCCCAGTCCGGTGTCCTGTCGTCGCTGAGGCTGCTCTCGGTGGTCGAGGACGGGGCGGTGATCGGGATCGCCCGGGAGCACGCCGAGCGGCTGCTGGACGCCGACCCTGGCCTGACCCGGCACCCGGCCCTCGCCGAACGTGTCCGCAGGCTGGCGGGCTCCGAGGAGTCCGAGTACCTGTTCCGGTACTGACCACGAGATGATGGGGAGCCACCCGTCAACCGAACGAGCAGGACAGTCATGACCCGCATCATCGCCGGACGCCTCCGTGGTCTGTCGATCGCCGTGCCCCCGGCCGGGACGCGACCCACCACCGACAGGGTGCGTGAGGCGCTGTTCAGCGCGATCGTCAGCCGTGTGGATCTGGAGGGCGCCGCCGTACTCGATCTGTTCGCCGGATCGGGGGCGCTGGGGCTCGAGGCGGTCTCGCGGGGCGCCGACACCGCATGGTTCGTCGAGGAGAACGCGCGGGCCGTGGCCTGTCTGAAGAAGAACACGGCCGGGGTGGCGTCGGCGTCGTCGTCATCGTCGTCGGGTCCTGTCACGACGACTGTCAGGCGAACGGCGTTACCCGGCGCGGTCGAGGGGCGCTGCCCCGTGCCCGCCGGATTCGATCTGGTCCTGGCCGACCCCCCGTACGGCAGGTCGGCCGCGCTCGACGAGCCGATCCTGGAGGCGCTCCGGGACGGCGGCTGGCTGGCGCCCGATGCGCTGGTGGTGTGGGAGAGGTCCAGGCGTGACCCGGCGGTGCGGTGGCCCGCCGGCTACGATCCCCGGTTCGAGCGCACCTACGGGGAGACCACCGTGGAGATGGCCCGGGCTGTTGATACGGTCGGGCAATGACCACAGTCGTGTGCCCGGGCTCCTTCGACCCGGTGACCCTCGGCCACCTCGACATCTTCCGCCGCGCCGCGGAGCTGTTCGACGACGTGATCGTCTGCGTGGTGGCCAACCCTAACAAGCAGGGCACGTTCACCATCTCCGAGCGCAAGGCACTCATCGAGGAGGTCTGCGCCGACATCCCCGGGGTGCGGGTCGACAGCTTCTACGGGCTGCTCGTGGACTACTGCCGCGAGCAGGGCGCCACCGCCGTGATCAAGGGGCTGCGCGACTCGACGGACTACGACTACGAACTGCCGATGGCGCACATGAACCGCTCCATCGCGGAGATCGACACGGTGTTCCTGCCCACGCGGTCCGACCTGTCGTTCGTCTCCTCGTCCCTGTGCCGCGAGGTCACCCGTCTCGGGGGCGACGTCTCCCACCTGCTGCCCGGGCCCGTCGCGACAGCCCTGAAGGAACGACTGGGCTGAGGGGACGACCGGGCCCGACCGCCACGGCCCGCCCCGGTTTCCCGGTCGCGCGGAACCGATACCTCGGCGCCCCGGCATCCGCCCTCGTGCCCCGGAACAGCAGGACACACCGCCGCCGCACCGGCCGGCACGCGTGTGTTGCGGGCACACTGGTGGGACAAGAGTGACGAACCGGTGAAGGGACGAGCGTGTACCGAGTGTTCCAGGCCCTCGACGAGCTGAACGCGATGATCGAGGACGCCCGCAGTCTGCCCATGACCGCGAACTGCGTGGTTCCCCGTCACGAGTCGCTGCTGTTGCTGGACGACATCCGGGACTCGTTCCCCGGCGAGCTCGACGACGCCCAGGACGTGCTCGATCAGCGGGACCGGGTCCTGGCCGAGGCCGACGCCGCCGCCCGAGACACGGTCGCGGCCGCCGACGCCGAGGCCGAGCGCACCCTGCGGGAGGCGCGCGAGGACGCCGACGCGATGCTCGCCGACGCCAAGGCCCGCGCCGACCGCATGGTCTCCGAGGCCACCACGCACGCCGACGAACTCGTGGCAGAGGCCCGCGCCGACGCCTCCGAGATGCTGGAGCGTTCCCGACGCGACGCCGAGTCCACGACCGTCCGGGCCCGTGCCGAGGCCGAACGCCTCACCGAGCAGGCCAACATCCTCTACGACCGCACCATCACCGAGGCCCGCCAGGAGCAGCAGCGGATGCTGTCCGAATCCGAGGTCGTCCGCATCGCGGACGAGGAGGCGGCCCGCGTGCGCGACGCCGCGCACGCCGAGAGTGACCGGCGCCGCGAGGAGTGCGACGCCTACATCGACGAGAAGATGGCCCGGTTCGAGGAGTTCCTCGGCACCACCATCCGCACCGTCTCCCGCGGACGCGAGGAGCTGCACGGCGTGGGCTCGTCGCTTCGCAGGGATCCCGCCGGGCGCCGTGCGGGGCGCGAGGGTGAGCCCTACGACGACGGGTACGGGGACTACTGACCCGGACGGGTAGTCTGCTGGGCGTGTCCACCACCTCCCGTCACCAGCACTCTCCGTCCGGGCCACTCGTGCTCGACACCCGCAACATCAGCCGGTCACCCGGCGCCATGACGCCGGTCCGGAAGACCGTCGAGGTGCCGACCCGGATCGGCGTCGAGATGATCGAGATCCCCGAGGGGGCCGAGCTCGACCTGGACCTGTTACTGACGTTCGTCGATGAGGGCATCCTCGTCACCGGGACCGCCACCGGGCGCGCGCAGGTCGAATGCGCCCGCTGCCTGGGGGAGTTCCGCACGAAGGTCGGTGTCGAGCTCACCGAGATGTACGCACTGGAGGGGAAGGCCGCGGCCGAGGGCGCGGAGGAGGACGAGGTCAGGCTGCTGGACGGCGACCTGCTGGACCTCGAGCCGGCGCTCATCGACGCCTTCGGCCTCGAGTTCCCGCTCTCGCCCACCTGCACCGACTACGGCCACGCCGAGTGCATCAATCCCGACACCCCGCGCCCGGACGGGGTCTCCGGCGAGACGGAGGGGCGCATCGACCCACGATGGGCCGGACTGGCCGAGAAATTCGGCATCACCGGGACCGATGAGGGCCGCAGGTGAAGGACACGGCGGCCGCGCTGGGCGAGGTCCTCGGCGTCGACCTGCCCACGGAGCTGACCACCCAGGCGCTGACCCATCGCTCGTACGCCTACGAGAACGGCGGCCTGCCGCACAATGAGCGGCTCGAGTTCCTCGGCGACGCGGTACTCGAGCTGGTGGTGACCGAGTACCTCTACCGCACCTACCCCGATCGACCCGAAGGGGACCTGGCCAAGATCAGGGCGAGCCTGGTCAACACCTACGCGCTGGCGGACATCGCCCGCGAACTCGGCCCCGGCGGGCTCGGTGCGCACCTGCGCCTGGGACGTGGTGAGGAGCTCACCGGCGGGCGCGACAAGCACTCGATCCTGGCCGACACGCTGGAGGCGGTGTTCGGCGCGGTCTACCTCACGCACGGGCTCGAGCCCGCGCGGACGTTGATCGAGCAGATCATCGGCGACAGACTCCGGGTGGTGCCCGACTTGGGGGCCGCGCTCGACTGGAAGACCAGTCTGCAGGAGAAGTGTGCCTCGCGCGGACTGCCCAAGGTGCACTACGACATCACCGCCACCGGCCCGGACCACGACAAGCGGTTCACCGCCGTGGTGCTCGTGGGGACGGACCGGCTCGGCGAAGGGACCGGCCGCACCAAGAAGGAAGCCGAACAGAAGGCCGCCGAGCAGGCCTGGGCGGCACTGGACCGGAAGACGGGCTGACGGACAGTGCCCGAACTGCCCGAGGTCGAGGTCGTCCGGCGAGGACTGTCCGATCACGTGGTGGGTCGACGGATCACCACAGTCGAGGTGACCGGCGCCCGCACCGCGCGCCGCCAACCCGGAGGCCCCGCCGAGATCGTCGCCCGGCTCGAGGGCCGGACCGTCAGCGGTGCCGGGCGCCGGGGAAAATACCTGTGGCTGACCCTGGACCACGACCACGCAGCAGGCGCCGACTGCCTGCTCGTCCACCTCGGGATGAGCGGGCAGATGCTGGTGGTGGACGCCGGTGCGCCGCCGGTTCGCCACCTGCACGCCCGGGCCCACCTCGACGACGGCACCGAGCTGCGCTTCGTCGACCAGCGGACCTTCGGTGGATGGACGGTCGTGCCGCTGGCCGACGCGCTCGACGGCACCGGCGTTCTGCTCCCGGCACCGGCAGCCCACATCGCCGCGGACCCGTTCGAGGCGGGATTCGACGCCCGGGCGACGGCCCGGGTGATGCGGCGCCGGGACACCGAGATCAAACGACTCCTGCTCGACCAGACCGTCGTGTCCGGCATCGGGAACATCTACGCCGACGAGGCCCTGTGGCGCTCCGGCGTACACGGGCGTCGACGCTCCGGCGCACTGACTCTGCGGGGCGTCGTCGACCTCCTCCGGCACGCCCGCGAGGTGATGGCCGATGCACTGGCCGCCGGCGGTACGTCCTTTGACGCGTTGTACGTCAACGTCAACGGCGCGTCCGGTTACTTCAGCAGGGAACTACATTCTTATGGCCGGGAGGGGCAACCCTGCCGGCGATGCGGCACGCCGATCCGACGGGAAGCCTTCATGAACCGCAGTTCGTTCTACTGCCCGACGTGCCAGAGGTCACCGAGACGGGCGCGCGCGAACAGGAACTGAGGAAATCTGCTTCCGTGCGCGGGCGGTCAGTGCCTCGGGGTCAGGCCACCTCGTAGATCCGGATCTCGGGCTGTGCCTTCAGCAGTGGGGACAGGCCACCGACAACATCCTTGTTGAAGAGGTCGGTCGAGAGGTAGCTCTGCGCGTTTGCGGTCGTGTCGAAGCCGTGAAGCACCTGGACGTCCTCGGCGCGCACGAGCAGCTCCTTGCTGGTCGCCCCGGGGACGGTGTCGAGGAAGGGCTGCTTGTACTGGCTGTAGACGGAGGCGGCGGCCTCACGGTCGGCCTCGTCGACGGTCAGGGTGATTTCCAGGTAGGCCATGATCGGCTCCCTTCGTGGTGGGCTGAGCACGCGATCGGATTGACCGCGTGCCGATCACGCTAAGAGTCGGAGGGGCGTCCCGGTAGACGCGCGGACTGAATGCGGCGATAGCCTTCGTGAATGTCTCAGCGGGGCCGGACACTGGGCTGATCGGCGGCCACCGCGTGGCCTTCGGTCGAACGGGGTGGGGCGGTGTGGTCACGTGCGGGCGTCGGCGCGCTCGAGCACAAGGGTGTTCGCGGCGGCCAGCACGGCGGACAGCAGCAGCGACGAGGCGGCGATGGCGGCGAGGACGTCGCCCGTGATGTCGCCGGTGTCGGCGAAGGTCGCCGTACCGAGCTGGGCGGCGCGGCTCACCGCTCCGTAGGGGCTGACGAAGATCGCCGCGTCGACTCCGACCACCAGTAGGAACGCTGAGACGCCCGATCCGAGGAAGGCGATGGCGACTGGGGCGGCGAACGAGCGCATCTGCATCGACAGCCACGACTGCAATACCGCCACCGGGATGGAGGCGACGACGATGGCGATGGAGACGGCCAGGTACCGGGGAGGTAGGAGGCCGGGCAGCCCGAAGGCGAGCTCGCCCAGGGCGACGACGACGAGAACGGCCACGGCCTGCATGATCGCGGCGAGCACGGCGACGACGCCCGCTTTGGCCAACACGATCCGCAGCGAAGCCGTGGGGCCGGCCATGAGCGAGTTCCAGTTGCCGCCCAGGTGCTCCGCGCGCCAGACCAGGGAGGCGAGGATCGCGATGCCCACCGAGAGGGGGAACAGCCCGTAGAAGACGAACGACCGCATCCACAGTGTGTGCCAGCCGTCCTCGAGCTCACCTCCGTCGATGAGTGTCATGATCGAGCCCGAGGCGACCATGACGACGGGCAGAAGAGTGACGACGGCCCAGCTGAGCGATCGCCTGAGCTTGATGAGCTCGGCGAAGAACGCATTCATGTCACGCCTCCTGGCGGTCGAACGAACGGGTGAAGAGGACGAAGAGAACTGCGACGACCAAGCCGAGGCCGGTGACGCTGAGGTATGACGGGGAGTAGCCGGTCAGCTCGCCGTCGACGTATCCCGCGGCAGAGGAGAGCGCGTAGTACCCCCAGGGCGTCAGGTGTGCGATCCAGGTCGGGACCGCCGAGCCGAACAGCGCCAGGACAGTGCCGAGCAGCCCGACTCCCATCCCCACGATCTGGTTCTCCACGCGCGCCGCGAGCACGACGTGCAGGGCGAGGACGGCGAGGTTCACCACGAGCAGGCAGACCGTGAGTCCGAGCCATCGGGCGGCGGGGAGCGACGCGTCGATGCCGACCAGGAGTCCGACGCCGGCGAACAATGCGCTGGCCAGCACGACGGATCCCGTGACGAGACAACCGAGGGCCACCAATTTCGCACGGCACAGCTCGCCGGCTGTGACCCCCGACGTGGTCGACATGAGCCAGCCGCCGTCCTGATGTTCGGCGTCGACCAGACGGCTCGCGAGCACAGCGAGCAGCAGCGGCGAGATCATGACCCCGGAACCGAGTCCCATCAGGAGCAAGGTCCACGAGGTCCCGGTGGTCCGGTCGAAGTCGGGGTTCATCACGCCGGCGTACAGGCCGATGCCCAGCACGACGGCGAGGAGCACACCGGCCACGAACACCACGTGCAGGTGCCGCATCTTTGCGAACTCGTTGACCAGTGCTCGCGCGCTCACAGTCCGCCTCCGGAGGTCAGGTCCATGAAGACGCTCTCCAGGGTCTGCTCGTCGCGGCGGACCCCGTGCACGCCGATCTGCTCGCTGACCAGTGCAGTGACGATCTCTTCGACATCGCGGTCGTCGGGCAGTCCGGCGACGCGGACAGTGGCGTCGTCCAGGACGGCATCCATGCGCGGTGCGAGCACCGCCTGAGCACGGTGCGGGGCCGAGCAGTCGATCAGGACGTCGGGCGTCGCGGCGGAGAAAAGCTCGGTGCGGGTGCCCTGGAAGAGCATCCGCCCCTGGCCGAGGATTCCCAGCACGGTCGCGGTCTTGTCGATCTCGCCGAGCAGGTGGGATGAAACCATGACGGTCACCCCGCCGTCTGCGAGTCGCCTCATGAGGTCGCGGATCTCCTCGATTCCCGCGGGATCGAGGCCGTTCGTCGGCTCGTCGAGGATCAGCAGACGTGGCTGCCGGGCCAGGGCCATGGCGATGCCGAGGCGTTGCTTCATACCGAGGGAGTACTCGCGGACCTTCTTGTCCATCTGGTCTTGCATCCGCACGGTGCGCACGGCGAGGTGGACCTGGGCGTCGTCGAGGTCGAGGAGACGCTGGACGATGCGCATGTTCTCCGCCCCGGTCAGGTGGGCGTATCCGGGCGGGGACTCGATGAGTGAGCCGATCCGGCTCAGCAGCTCGCGTCGCGTGATGCGATCCATCCGCTTCCCGAGGACGTGGGCCTCGCCGCTGGTGGGACGGATGAGGGACAGGAGCATCTTCATGGTGGTGGACTTGCCCGACCCGTTCGGGCCGAGAAAGCCGTAGACGCTGCCCTCGGGGACGCGAAGGTCCAGGTCCTGCACGACGGTGCGGTTGCCGTAGACCTTGGTGAGGCGCTCTGTGGAGACGATGAAGGACATGCCACCACCCTCGCGGGGATGCTCTCGCCAGTCGTCTGCCGAAGCGACTAACTTCGCGTAGTCGATCCGCACTACGCGAAGGGCTCGGCCCCGGGATGGACGACGTCAGTCCTCCTGCGGAACGAGCCCGATCCGATGAGCCAGGACGACTGCCTGGACGCGGTCCCGCAGGTGCAGTTTGGTCAAGACGCGCTGCACGTGCACGCGCACCGTGTTCTCGGCGATGAACAGCTCTTCGGCGATCTCCGCGTTGGACAGCCCGCGGCCGGTGCAGGCGAGGACTTCCCGCTCGCGCGCCGTGAGCTCACCGAGCCGAGGGTCCGTGGCGGAGCCTGCCGCCACGGCGGGAGGCCGAGTCGCGAACCGGTCCAGCAGCCGACGAGTCGTGGACGGGGCGACGACCGCGTCGCCGGCGTGCACGTGCTTGATCGCCGCCGCGAGCTCCTCCAGTGGTACGTCTTTGAGCAGGAAGCCCGATGCCCCGGCCCAGATGGCGTCGTAGGCGTACTCGTCGAGGTCGAAAGTGGTCAGCACCAGCACGCGCGGCCCACCGGCCTCCCGGATGCGCCGGGTCGCCTCCACACCATCCATCCGCGGCATCCGCACGTCTATGAGCACGACATCCGCCTCGACGTCGGCCAGCAAGTCGAGCGCGGTGTCGCCGTCGTCGGCATCCCCGACGATCTCGAATTCGGGCCTGGTGCTCAGCACCATGCGAAACCCCGCCCGGTACATCTCCTGGTCATCGACCAGCACCAGCCGAATCGGCGTTTCCCCGCTCATCGCTCTCCTTCGATCGGCAGCATCGCATGCACTTCGAACCCTCCGCCGGGCCTACGGGCCGCCTCCAGCGAGCCGCCGTAGGCGCTGGCGCGTTCGCGCATCCCGACCAGCCCGTGCCCTGACGAGTGGTGCCCATCAGCCCCGACCTCACCGGCGGTCGCGGCGTCAACGCCGTCGTCGGAGATCCTCAGATCGACCGCGTCGTCCGAGTACGACACCCTCACCGTGACCAGGCTGAGCAGCGGCCCGCCGTGTTTACGCGCATTCGTCAGTGCCTCCTGCACGATCCGGTAGGCGGCCAGATCGACACCCGCGGGAAGCGAGACCGGCACGCCGCTCACCTGGAGATCGACGCGCAGTCCCGTCCCCCGGGCCTCCTCGAGGAGCCTCTCCAGCGCCCCGAGCCCCGGTTGGGGTGCGCGGGACGCCGTGCCGTCCTCCCGGAGCACCCCGAGCATCCGGCGCATCTCGCCCATGGCGCCCCGGCCGGTGTCGCGCACGCGCGCCATCGCTCGGGACGCCTGCTCGGGGTCGGCAATCGCCGTCTGCGCCGCGCCGTCTGCCATGACGACCATGGTGCCCAGGCTGTGCGAGACGATGTCGTGGATCTCGCGGGCGATCCGAGCCCTCTCCTCGGCAGCCGCGATCGCCGCCTGCGCGTCGCGCTCCCTGGCGAGCTGGGCGTTCACCTCGCCGAGTCGCTCCACGTGCCGCCGCCTCGCCTGGGCGAACAGTCCCACCGTCGCGACGAAGAAGCCTGTCAGGACCAGCACACCGACCTCGCCGATCCGAAGGTAATCCCTCTCCAACACCGGTTGTGCCGCCACGATCACCCATGCCGCCACCGCCAACGCGGCGAGGAAGGTGGCCTGCCAGGAGAACCGCGTTCCGAGGAAGTACAGCACAAGGCCCGACAGCACCAGCGGCGCAGGGGAGAGCCCCACCCCGAGCGCGATGTACCCCCAGGCCGTGGCTAAGACCACGGCGGGCACGAGGAACGGCCACCTGCGCCGGAAAGGGTAGAGAACGCACATTCCCGCCGACAGCACCAGGCCCACGACCAGTAGTGGTACGGAGAGGTCACCGAAGCCGGCGTACTGGCCGGTCAGGTACATGGCGTCGTAGAGGAACAGCAGCGCGGCCACGACCCCGTCGATCAGCAGTGCGTGGCGTTCCGCCCACCGCCCGAGCGGCGTCGACGCCATCAGGCCCGCGGCAGGTCGGGAACGACGCCGAGCCGCCCGCCAGGATCCCCGGTCTCGATCGTGCGCAGGTCGCCGCGCGTGATGAAGGCGCGCTCTGCGACCTGCTGGGCCGTGAGACCCGACACCACGCGACATCTGTGCAGGTGCTCACCGAACATGCTGAGCTGGTCGTCGATCCTGTACCCGGCCATCGAGCTCCTCTCACCTGTGGCGAGAATACGAAATGAATGGCGGCGGTGTGACGACGAACGTCGCCGTCGGGCGAGAGTGCCTCCCGGAGATGGAGCCACCCCAGATGCCGTCCCGGTCTGGAGAGGCTCGGCAGGGTCCCTCTCACGTGTACTGAACCCGGTCACGCTCTGTGGGAGACGAGTGACTGCGCACCAACCCGTTCTGGACGATTCCACCCCGACTGCCGGTCCGCGCAGCCGCGGAGCCCGCGGAGTCGGGGGAGCGGTCGTACGATGACCTGATGACCGAGTCCTCGTCGTCCACCTCACCCCGACTCCCGGTTCCGGAGCGCCCGGAGACCACACCCCCACCTGCCACCGCCCTGCGGGTCGACAGGGTGGGCGCCCGGCGCTACGTGGGCACCTCGAGTCGCGGCGCCCGCGTGGAGATCGGCTCGGCGGACGTGGAGGGCGTATTCACTCCCGGCGAGCTGCTCAAGATCGCGCTCGGCGCCTGCGCGGCGATGGCCTCGGACTTCACCGTGTCCCGCCGACTGGGAGAGGACTTCGATTCGACAGTGCACATCTCCGGCGACGCAGATCGCGAGACGGAGCGGTACCCGGTCCTCGAGGAGTCCTACGAGCTGGACATGTCCGAGTTGGACCCGGCCACGGCGGACCGGCTGGTGGCACTGGTGCGGCGGTCCGTCGACAAGGCCTGCACAGTGGGACGGACCCTGCAGGCCGGCACCGAGATCCGGCTCCACATCCAGACCGGACACGAGCAGCTGTGAGCGGGCACCCCGCGGGGCACGTCCGGATGGTGGCGTGGGTGCACGGGCACGTCCAGGGCGTGGGCTTTCGCTGGTGGACCCGCAGTCGCGCCCTCGAGCTCGGACTGACCGGCTACGCGGCCAACAAGCCGGACGGTCGCGTCCACGTGGTGGCCGAGGGGCCGGAACCGGCATGTCAGGCACTTCTCGGGGCGCTGCGGGGCGGCCGGACCCCGGGAACCGTCGATCTGGTGGTGGACAGCATCGAACCGGCGCGGGGCGGTCTCAGCGGATTCGTCGAGCGCTGACCTAGGATCGGGACCCGTGTATCTCAAGTCGCTGACGCTCAAGGGCTTCAAGTCCTTCGCGGCGCCCACGACGTTGAGATTCGAGCCCGGAATCTGCGCGGTGGTTGGGCCTAACGGCTCAGGAAAATCCAACGTCGTCGACGCCCTGACCTGGGTGATGGGCGAGCACAGCGCCAAGTCGCTGCGAGGCGGGAAGATGCAGGACGTCATCTTCGCCGGCACCGTCGGCAAACAGCCGCTCGGTCGCGCCGAGGTGACCCTGACCCTGGACAACTCCGACGGCGCACTGCCGATCGACTACGCCGAGGTCTCGCTGACGCGACGCATGTACCGCGACGGTGCCGCCGAGTACGAGATCAACGGGGACCGCGCCCGGCTCATGGACGTCCAGGAACTGCTCTCCGACTCGGGCATCGGCCGCGAGATGCACGTGATCGTCGGCCAGGGAAAGCTCGCGGAGATCCTCGAGTCCAAGCCAGAGGAGCGGCGCGCATTCATCGAGGAGGCCGCCGGCATTCTCAAACACCGCCGCCGCAAGGAGAAGGCGCAGCGCAAGCTCGCCGGCATGCAGGGCAACCTCGACAGGCTCGGAGACCTCACCACCGAGCTCCGCCGACAGCTCAAGCCGCTGGGGCGCCAGGCGGAGGTGGCACGGCGCGCCCAGACCATCCAGGCCGATCTACGGGACGCCACGTTTCGGCTCGCCGCCGATGACCTGGTCACCCGTCGCCGTGAGCTGGCCGACGCCGAGAACGTACGCAACCGGCTGGAGGAGCGCGTCGCAGAAGCCGTGGACCGTCGCGACGAACTGGCCCGGAAGGTGGCCGCGACTCAGGCCGAACTCGACGAACTCACCCCGGATGCCGACGCCGCACAGCAGCGCTGGTTCGCCCTGTCCACGCTGGCCGAACGTGCCCGCGCCACCGCCCGCATCGCCGCCGACCGCGCCCGGTCGCTGGCCGCCGAGGTGGCGGTCCACCACGGGACGGACCCTGACGAACTCGACCGTCAGGCCGAGCGCGCCGCCGCCCACGAGAAGGAGCTCACCGAGGACGTCGAACGCGCGGCCGAACGTGCCCGGGAGGCCACCGAAACCCTGTCCCGGGCCGAGTCGGCACTCGCGGACCTGGAGGCCGAACACCTCAAGGCCGTCCGGGCGATCGCCGATCGTCGCGAGGGTCTCGCCCGACTGGCCGGCAAGGTCGAGACCCTGGCGGCCCGGGTCGAGTCCACCGAGTCCGAGATCGCCCGCGTGGACGCCGAGACGGCGACCGCGCGGGATGCGGTGGCGGAAGCCGAGGCGCAGTTCGACGCCGTTCACGCGCGGATAGCCATCCACGGGGAGGGCGAGCGCACTCTCGACGAGCATCTCGGGCGGGCCGAGCGGGCACACCTCGCAGCCCGCGCACGCCTGGCCGAGCTGCAGGCGATCGAGCGCGAGGCGGATCAGAAGATCGCCCGACTCGCCGCCCGGATCGAGACCCTCGAACAGAACAAGGGGGCCGGGGACGGAGCTGAATGGGTGCTGCGGCACCTCGGTGCCGACACGGTCTCCGGCACCATGGGCGAGATGCTCACCGTCCGGGACGGGTGGGAGCGGGCCGTGGGAGTGGCCCTCGGC
The DNA here is from genome assembly GCA_019119875.1 of Candidatus Dietzia intestinigallinarum. Lineage (GTDB taxonomy): Bacteria > Actinomycetota > Actinomycetes > Mycobacteriales > Mycobacteriaceae > Dietzia > Dietzia intestinigallinarum. The sequence goes on from DWWG01000234.1 coordinate 54,316, forward strand.
CCTGCCGTCGACGCCGTGGTGGTGGGCCCCGAGGTGGATCGTCGCGACGTTCTGGCGGCGCTGCGCGAGGCGGACGCCGGCCGCGCCGGGCTCGTCGGGCGGGGTGTGCCCGGTAGCGACTACCGGCTCGAGGTGGACCTCGTCGACGGCGCACGATGGGCCCTGGACGTGGTGGATGCACCAACCGACCTCGCGGCTGCGGTGACGGCGCTCCTGGTCGACGTGGTGGTGGTGGACGACCTCGCGACGGCCCAGGCTCAGGTCGACGCGGATCGACGCGTCCGTGCGGTGACACGGGAGGGCGAACTGGCGGGCCCCGGCTGGGCGGTGGGTGGTTCGGCGGCCGGCCGGACCGGGATCGAGATCCAGTCCGCGATCGACGCCGCCGAGGCCGAGCGTGAACAGGTGCGCGGGGAGATCGAGACGGCGCGGGCCGAGCTCGCGGGCGCGGAGGCCGAGGACGTCGAGCGTGCGGACCGCTACTCGGAGACGATGGCCGCCATCACCGAGTCGGATGCGGCGATCGAGGAGATCTACGCCGAGCTCGCGCGCATCGGGCAGCGGCGCCGGCGGGCTGAGGCCGACGTGCGGCGGTTGGAGCAGACCCGACGCATCGCGGTGGACAAGCTCGACGCCGCGCGCGCCGAACACGCCGAGCTCACGGACCGACTCGCGCGCGCCGGCGACGACTCCGGCGACGAGCAGCTCCCGGCGGATGACGGCCGGGTGGCCGCCCAGGCGGAGGTCTCCGCGGCCCGGGCCGCGGAGCTCGAGGCCAGGCTCGCCCACAGGTCCGCCGAGGAGCGGGCCTCCGGCGTCCGGGGGAAGTCGGCCGCTCTGCGGCGTGCCGCCCAGGCCGAGCGCGAGGCCCGGGCCAGGGCCGCGCGCGCGGCCGCGGCGCGACGTCGCGGTGCCGAGGTCGCCGGCGTCGTCGACGAGCTCAGCGAGCGACTGTTGGCCCGCCTCGACGAACTGATCGCCACGGCCGGGGCGCAACGCGACAGGCTCGCCAGGGCCCGCTCCGAGGCGACCTCCGGGTTGGCGGCACTGCGCAGTGACCTGTCCGCCGCCGAATCCGAGGTGGCCCGGCTCGGGGATGCCGCGCACCGCGACGAGGTGGTTCGTGCGCAGCTCGAGGTCAAGGTCTCGGAGCTGGAGGCCGCGGTGTTGGAGAGACACGGCATCGAGCCCGAGGCGTTGGTCAGCGAGTACGGACCCGATGTGGACCTGCCTCCCTCCGCGCTGGAGCTCAGCGAGTACGAGGCCGCGCGTGAACGGGGCGAGGACGTGACCCCGCCGCCGCCGATGCCGTTCGTCCGCGCGGAGCAGGAGCGCAGGCTCAAGAGGGCGGAGAAGGACCTGGCGACCCTGGGCAAGGTCAACCCGTTGGCACTGGAGGAGTTCGCGGCACTCGAGGAGCGGTACGCGTTCCTGTCGACCCAGCTGGACGACGTCAAGAAGGCCCGCGCGGACCTGGAAGGGGTGATCGACGACGTCGACCAGCGCATCGAACAGATCTTCACCGAGGCCTGGGTGGACGTCGAGCGCGAGTTCCGCGAGGTGTTCTCGGTGCTCTTCCCGGGCGGCGAGGGCCGGTTGGTCCTCACCGAGCCCGACGACATGCTCTCGACGGGAATCGAGGTCGAGGCACGGCCACCCGGTAAGAAGGTCAAGCGGTTGTCCCTGCTGTCCGGCGGCGAGAAGTCACTCACCGCGGTGGCGATGCTCGTCGCGATCTTCAAGGCCCGGCCCAGCCCGTTCTACGTGATGGACGAGGTCGAGGCGGCGCTCGACGACACCAACCTGCGACGCCTGATCGGCCTGTTCGAGCAGCTGCGTCAGACCAGTCAGCTCATCGTCATCACCCACCAGAAACCGACCATGGACGTCGCCGACGTCCTCTACGGTGTGTCGATGCAGGGCGACGGCATCTCGAAGGTCATCTCGCAACGGATGCGCTGACGGCGCGTCAGCGGCGGAACGCCGCGCGTAGTCGCTCCCTGTTGACCATCCCCGTCGCCCGCAGCGGAACCCCCGCGGGGCACACCCGTGCGCACTCCCCGTAGAGCGAACAGGGACCGAAATCGCGGTCGGTCTGGCGGACCATGTCCCGTGCCCGCGAGGTCCGCTCGGCTCCGGCGACAGGCATGAGGGCCAGGTGTCCGAGTTTGGCGCCGACGAACAGGCTCGCGGACCCGTTGGGGCAGGCCGCGACGCAGGCCCCACAGCCGGTGCAGGCGGCCAGATCCAGTGCGGATTCGGCCGCGTCACGGTCCTGCAGCATCGCGTCGGCATCGGGCGCGCTGCCGGCGGGTATGGCGACGTACGCGCCCGCCTCGACCACCTGATCGAGCGCCGAACGATCCACCACGAGATCGCGGATCACGGGGAAGGATCCGGCCCGGAGCGGTTCGATGCGCACCGTGTCGCCGTCGGAGAACGAGCTCAGCCGCTGGTGGCAGGACGGTGTGTTCTCGACCGGCCCGTGTGGGCGGCCGTCGACGGTCACCCCGCACGCGCCGCAGATGCCCTCGCGACAGTCGGAGTCGAACGCCACCGGCTCGACACCCGCGTCGACCAACCGGTTGTTGAGCAGATCGAGGAGGTCGAGCACGCTCATCTCCGGCCGGGCGTCATCGACCCGGTGTTCCTCGTATCCGCCGGTGTCGTGCGGGCCGGCCTGGCGCCAGATGCGCAGAGTGAGCCTCATGGTGTCCGCCTTCATCGGTAGTCCCTCGTGGTGAGCCCGACCGTCTCGAAGGTCAGCGGCTCGGCGTGTCGGATAAAGCTGCGGGGTCCGCCGCGGTCGTCGCCGTCGGATCCCCAGGCGGAGGTGAAGCACCAGTCGGCGTCGCGCCGCAGCGCCTCGCCGTCGGGGGTCTGGTGCTCGTGTCTGAAGTGGGCCCCACACGATTCGTCCCGGTCGAGGGCGTCGACGCACATCAGCTCGGCGAGCTCGAGGAAGTCGGCCACGCGCCCGGCGCGCTCGAGGACCTGGTTGAGCTGCGCGCCGGAACCCGTCACGCGCAGCTCGGCCCAGAAGCGAGCCCGGAGGTCCCGGATACGACCGATCGCCTCGGTGAGTCCCTCGGCGGTTCGGGTGACACCACAACCGGTGTAGAGGATCCGGCCGAGCTCGCGGTGGAAGTGCTCGGGCCCGGTCGCACCACCGACCGAGATCAGCGCCCGGACGCGCTCCCGGGCACGATCCACGGCCGCCACGACCACCTCGGCGTCGTCGGTGGGTGGATCCGCCCGCCCGAGACGGTCGGCCAGGTACGCGGGCACGGAGTACGGGAGGGTGAACCAGCCGTCGACGCTCGCGCTGAGCAGTGAGTTGGCGCCGAGGCGGTTTGCGCCGTGGTAGTTGCCCGCGCACTCGCCACCGGCGAACAATCCCGGGATCGAGGTCTGCAGGTCGTAGTCGCTCCACAGTCCACCCATGGTGAAGTGGCAGGTCGGCGCGATCCGCATCGGCACCGTGTAGGGGTCCTCCCCGGTGGCGTGGGCGTACATCTCGAACAGGTTGCCGTAGCGCTGGGCGATCGTGTCGCGGCCGACCCGGGCCAGCGCATCGCGGAAATCGAGGTAGACGGAGTTGTGGCGGGGCCCCACGCCACGTCCCGCCCTGATCTCGGCGGTGATCGCCCGCGAGGCGACGTCGCGGGGGACCAGGTTGCCGAACGCGGGATAGCGGCGTTCGAGGAAGAAGTCCCGCTCGGCGTCGGGAATGGCGGCGGGGGCGCGAGGGTCCTCGGTGTGCAGGGGGACCCACACGCGACCGTCGTTGCGGAGCGATTCGCTCATGAGGATGGTCTTGGCCTGCCAGTCCGCGTCCTTGGGCAGCGCAGTCGGGTGGAACTGGACGAAGGACGGCGACGCGAACAGCGCGCCCCGTTGGTGCGCGCGCCAGACGGCCGAGGCGTTGGAGTTGACCGCGAGGGTCGAGTCGTGGAACACCGTTCCGTAGCCGCCGGTGGCGAGTATCACCGCGTGGCCGGTTTCGGCGCGGATCGCACCGGTGACCAGGTCACGGACCACCACGCCGTGACAACCGGAGTCGTCGACGACGAGGTCGAGCATCTCGTGGCGGGTGTGCAGCGTCACCCGGCCCGCCCCGACCTGCCGCAGGAGGGCCTGTGAACCGGCGATCTGCAGCTGCTGCCCGGTCTGGCCACGCGAGTAATAGGTGCGCGAGACCTGGACGCCGCCGAAGGACCGGGTGGACAGCACCCCGCCGTACTCGCGAGCGAACGGGGTGGCCAGGCCTGCGAAATGGTCGATCACCCGGACCGATTCCTCACCGAGTCGGAAGGCCTCCGCCTCGCGCCCGCGGAAATCCCCGCCCTTGACGGTGTCGGAGGCGAAGCGGGCCACGGAGTCGCCGTCGACCCGGCGTGCACGGGCGGCGTTGATGCCTCCCTGCGCCGCCACGGAGTGCGCTCGACGTGGAGCGTCGTGGTAGGTGAAGACGGTGACCCGGAATCCGAGTTCGGCCAGCGCTGCGGCGGCGCCGGAGCCGGCCAACCCGGTCCCCACCACGATCACGTGGAAGCGGGGGCGGTTTCCCGGGGAGACCAGCCGGTAGGAGTCGCGGCGTCGGCCCCAGGCGGTGGCCGGATCGCCCCCGGGCACGCCGCCGGAGAGGGTCCGGCCGGCGGTCGCGCCGGGGACCGTGACCGGGGGTGGGGTGAACGTCATGAGATCCACCCCACCTGCACGGCCAGCGGGATCGCGGCGTTGCCGACGAGGACCGCGACGGCGGCGAGGCCGCCCACCACCGCGAACCCGGCCCGGCTGCGCAGACCGGTCACCCCGAGGTCCCCGGCGGCGGTCCGGACACCGTGCGCGATGTGCACGGCCAGCAGGAGCATGGTGATGCCGTAGAACGCGGCGACCCACGGCCGGGAGAAGCTGGCCACGAGATTGGCGTAGGGAGAGCCCGGGACGAAGGACTCCGGTGCCGGTGGCACGGTGCCGATGGTCATGTCGAGGACGTGGAACACGACGAACAGGAGCAGGATCACCCCGGTGACGAGCATCGACCGGGCGCCGAATGACATCACCCCGGGCCGGGGACGGCGGCGGTGCGGACCCGCGGATGTCCCGGACCGACGCACCAGCACGACGGCACACCCCACATGCGCGACCAGGCATGTCGCCAGCACCACCCGGAGCGCCCAGAGGACGCCCTCGGGCGGGACCAGTGGGCCGAGCAGAGTGCGCAGCCACGCCGCGTAGTCATCGAAATGTGCCGCGCCGCTGAACACCTTCAGGTTGCCGATCATGTGCACCACCACGAACGCGGCGAGCACCAGGCCGGTCACCGCCATGATCGCCTTGGCGACCCACGTCGGCAGTGCGGGTGCACGGCGAACCGGGGCTCGGCGCGGACTGAGCCCCGGGCGATGAGCGGCGGGGGACGTCGGGGCAATGCGGTCGGCCACGGCCGGGCACCTCCTTCACGGCGACGAGGGTGAGTCTAGGCCGGGTCGGGGCCCCCGGGACCGAGATGGAGGCGGGGGCGTTCAGCCATACTGGGCACTGTGAACACCACCACCTGGATCATCGTGGCCGTCGCCGTAGTGCTGCTGCTCGCAGTCCTCGCGCTCGTCGTGGGAATGCAGCTGCGCAAGAAGCGGCAGATCAGTCTGAGCAAGCCCGAGGAGCACCGGGAGCTCACCCAGCAGGAACGCTCCGGCAATTATCAGGCGAGCACGGGCTTCACGTTCACCCAGGCGGGAGGTGGGGCCACCACCGCGCCCCCGAAGGAGCCGGTGCCCCGAGAGGCGACCGCCCCAGGGCCCGCGGACTCGGCGCCGACGGCACCCGCCGAGCGCGAGGTTCCCCCTCCCGCCGGGCCACCGGCGTCAGCTGCCCCGACCACCCCGGCATCCCCTTCCGCCCCTTCCGCCCCGTCAGCGCCTGCTGCTCCGGCGGAATCCGTGGACACGGCGGCCACCACGACGCCGTCGACCGGCCCTGCTGCGCCCCCTGAGCGTGCCGAGCCCGCCGAGCCCGCCGAGCCAGCTGAGCGTGCCGAGACCGCCGAGACCGTCGAGCCCGCCGAGCCGGACCTGGAACCGGAGCCGGACGTCGAGCCGGGCCCCAGCGCGGAGACGCTCGTGGTGGAGCCCGTACCGGTCGAGCCCGTGGTGGTCCCGCCCGAGGTGCCCGACGCGGAGGTCCCGGCCCGGTCGCCGGATGTCGTCACCGGGATCCCCGAGCCGGTGGCCCCGGTCGAGCGGATCGACCCCTCGGCCGGACGCCTCGACCGACTCCGCGGTCGCCTGTCGCGGTCGCAGAACGCCGTCGGCCAGGGGCTCCTCGGGCTGCTCGGCGCCGGTGACCTCGACGAGGACGCCTGGGAGGAGATCGAGGACACCCTGATCATGGCGGACCTCGGCGCCGCCATGACCCAGCGCGTCGTGGACACCCTGCGCGAGGAGATCGCCAGCCGCCAGGTCCGGACCGAGGCCGAGGTGCGCGACCTGCTCAGACAGACCCTCGTCGACAACCTCCACCCCGAGTACGACCGTTCCCTGCGGGCACTGCCGAACGACGGGACCCCTGCGGTCCTTCTCATCGTCGGGGTCAACGGAACCGGAAAGACCACCACGACGGGCAAGCTCGCCCGCGTCCTCGTGGCCGACGGTCGCGCCATCCTCCTCGGCGCGGCCGACACCTTCCGCGCCGCCGCCGCCGACCAGCTCCAGACGTGGGCGGAGCGTGTCGGCGCCGAGGTCGTCCGCGGTAAGGAGGGTGCCGACCCCGCCTCCGTCGCGTTCGACTCCGTGGCCCGCGGCGTGGAGACCGGTGTGGACGCGGTGCTGGTGGACACCGCGGGCCGACTGCACACCAAGGCCGGCCTCATGGACGAGCTCGGCAAGGTCAAGCGCGTGGTCGAGAAGAAGACACCGGTCGACGAGGTGCTGCTGGTGATCGACGCGACCACCGGCCAGAACGGTCTGATGCAGGCCCGGGTGTTCAAGGACGTCGTGGACATCACCGGCGTCGTGCTCACCAAGCTCGACGGCACCGCCAAGGGCGGCATCGTATTCCAGGTGCAGCACGAACTCGGCGTGCCGGTGAAGCTCGTCGGACTCGGCGAGGGCGCCGACGACCTGGCGCCGTTCACCCCGGAGGCGTTCGTCGACGCCCTGCTCGGGACCTGACCTGCCGGACCCGTCGGCGCACCCACGTGCCGACGGGCACCGCGACACAGGAACGTAAACGGAACACCCGGGCGCGTAACAGGCCCGAAACGCACGCGCGCACCCACCGCAACACGCCGGCGGGACTCTTCTCCTCAGACGGCGAGAGCGACGAGACGCTCTCCCACGAGATGACGAGGAGGCGCATCGTGGCAGGGGAGTTCGATACGGGAGACACGGCCTGGATGCTCATGGCGGCATCCCTGGTCCTGCTCATGACACCTGCGTTGGCGCTGTTCTACGGCGGGATGTCCCGGCAGAAATCCGTGCTCAACATGATGATGATGTCGTTCGGGTCCATGGGCCTGGTCGGCATCATCTACCTGCTGTGGGGTTGGTCGATGTCCTACGGCGGGCAGTCCGTCGGGGGAGTGTTCGCGAGCCCCTTCGAGATGTTCGGCCTGTCCGGGGTGATCGGGGACGCCTCGGGGTGGGTGGCGTCGGGATCGGGTGCCTACCCGCAGGTCGTCGACGTGGCCTTCCAGGTGACGTTCGCGATCATCACGGTGGCCCTGATCTCCGGTGCGCTCGCCGAACGCGTGAGGTTCGGCACCTGGCTCGCCTTCGCCGGGGTCTGGGTGACGCTCGCCTACTTCCCGCTGGCCCACATGGTGTGGGGCGGCGGACTGCTGTCGCACTCCGAGAACGGCATCGCGGCGAAGATCTTCGGCACGGTCGACGACGGCGAGGGCGGCCTCGTCGCCGCGGTGGCCCCGGTCGACTTCGCGGGCGGCACGGTGGTCCACATCAACGCGGGCATCGCCGCGCTCGTCCTGGTGCTCCTGATCGGCAGGCGTCTGGAGTTCGGGCGCACCGCCTACCGCCCGCACAACCTCCCGCTGGTCATGCTCGGTGCGGCGCTGCTGTGGTTCGGCTGGTTCGGCTTCAACGCCGGCTCGGCCTTCGGTGCCGACGGCGCGGCCGGTCTGGCGTGGGTCAACACCACCGCCGCCGCGGCCGCCGCGATGCTCGGCTGGCTGCTCGCGGAGCGGATCCGCGACGGGCACGCCACGAGCCTCGGCGCCGCCTCCGGTGTGGTGGCGGGACTGGTCGCCATCACCCCGGCGGCGGGGTCGGTGAACCCGCTCGGAGCCGTGGCGGTCGGCGCGGTCGCCGGCATCCTGTCCGCACTCGCGGTGGGGCTCAAATTCCGCCTCGGCTACGACGACTCGCTCGACGTGGTGGGCGTGCACCTGGTGGCCGGCCTGTGGGGCACCGTCGCCATCGGCTTGTTCGCCACCGGCACCTTCGACACGGCGGCCGGACTGTTCTACTCGGCCGACGGCTGGAGGCTGCTTGCCATCCAGGTGGTGATCGCGGTGGTCGCCCTGGTGTTCACCGCGGTGATGACCACCATCGCCTGGGCGATCTGCAGGCCCCTCGGCTGGCGGATCGACCCGGCCGACGAGCAGTCCGGGATCGACGGCGCCCAGCACGCCGAGTCCGCGTACGAGCCCGCCACCGCCGCCCTCATCCGCTGAGCGCACCACTTTCAGAGAGGAATCACCGACATGAAGCTCATCACAGCGATCGTGAAGCCGTTCACGATCGACGACATCAAGGCTGCCCTGGAGCAGGCCGGCATCCACGGGCTGACCATCAGCGAGGTCCAGGGCTACGGCCGACAGAAGGGGCACACGGAGGTCTACCGGGGGGCGGAATACGCCGTGGACTTCGTTCCCAAGATCCGGGTGGAGGTGGTGGTCGACGACGACGCCGTGGACGTGGTGGTCCCACTGATCGTCGACGCCGCCCGCACCGGCAAGATCGGCGACGGCAAGGTCTGGGTGACACCTGTTGAGAGCATCGTCCGCGTCCGCACCGGAGAACACGGGCCGGACGCCGTCTGAGGCGACCGACCGGCGGAGAGAGGGGAAGGAGACCCCCATGAGCGGGACCGTCGGTGCGGACCACGCGCGGGCACTCCGGCAGGGCCGGGCGCAGATCCTGGGCGCCGACCCCTCGATGAGTCCGGCGGTTCGGGTGCGCACCGCCCTGCGGGAGCTGTACGAACGGGAACTGGGTCTCATGGCGCGGGAGTCGGGGATCGTCGAGGGCTCCGGGTTCGCGCTGGTCGCCCTCGGTGGCCTGGGACGTGGCGAGGTCCTGCCGCTGTCGGATCTCGACCTGCTGCTCGTCCACGAGCGGCGCCCGGGGCGTGACCTGGAGGAGGTGGCGGATTCCCTCTGGTACCCGCTGTGGGATTCCGGGATCGGTCTGGATCACAGTGTCCGGACCGTGGACCAGTGTCTGTCGGTGGCGGCATCGGACGTGTGCGCCGGGCTGGGGCTGCTGGACGCCCGGGTGCTGGCCGGGGACGGAGACCTCGGGGCCCTCGTGGTGGACGGCGCCCGCCGGCAGTGGCGGCACCAGATCGCCTCGCGGTTCGACGAGGTGATCGCCGAGGCGGCCGCGCGCCGTCAACGGGCCGGGGTGGTCGCCCACCTCACCGAACCCGATCTGAAGAACGGGGCGGGCGGACTCCGGGATGTCCAGCTCGTCGCCGCGCTGTCGCTGGCCCAGCTGTGCGATGGTCGGTCGCCGCGCCCCGGGGACCTGGAGGCCGCCCGTGCACTGGTCCTGGACGCGCGGACCGAGCTCCACCGGATCAGCGGACGTGCCCGCGAGGTGTTGCACGCGCAGTACGGGGACGAGGTGGGCGACGCACTCGGGGTGGGGGACAGGTTCGCCCTCGCCAGGGCGCTCGGGGACGCGGCGCGCACGATCGCGTTCACCACCGATCAGGCGATCCGGGAATCGTGCTCCGCGCTGTCCACCCGCGGTCTGACGGGGTTGATGCGCAGGTCACCGGTGCGTCGACCGCTCGCCGACGGGGTGGTGGAGCACGCCGGACAGGTCGCGCTGGCCAGGACCGCGCGGGTCGGGGACGACCCCTGGCTGGTGGTGCGTGTCGCCGCGGCCGCGGCGAGGACCGGCCTGCCGATCGCCTCCGCCACCCTCGGGGTGCTCGTGGAGCGGTGCCCCCGGCCGGAGGGGCGATGGCCTGCCGCCGCGCTGAACGACCTGCTGGTGCTGCTGGGGGCCGGGGAGGCGATGCCGGCGGTGGTGGAGGCCCTGGATCGCTGCGGGTTGTGGCTTCGTCTGCTGCCGGAGTGGGAGGGGGTCCGGACTCTGCCCTCCCGGGATCGTGCACACGTGCACACGGTGGACCGTCACCTCGTCCGGACGGTGGTGGAGGCCTCCCGCCTGACCACGTCGGTGCGACGCGCCGACCTGCTGCTCCTCGCCGCGCTGTTGCACGACATCGGCAAAGGCCACCCGGGTGATCACTGTGTCACCGGGGCGGAGATGGTTCGGCCGATCGCGGGGCGCCTGGGGTGTGACGACGACGACGTCGCCACCCTCAGCCGGATCGTGAGGCATCACCTGCTGTTCGCCCGGGCGTCGACGCGCCGGGATCCCGACGATGCCGCGACGGCGTCGGGTCTCGTCGCGATCCTGGACGGTGACCCGGAGGCGCTCGACGTGCTCGCCGCGCTGACCGTGGCTGACGCGATCGCGACCGGGCCGACGGTGTGGACCTCCGGCCGCGCGGCCGCGAACGCCGCCCTTGTGGAGGCCTGCCGAGCGGCACCGTCCGCCCGGCCCGCCGCTGTGGAGGCACCGACCGTCGATGCCCGCCGGCCGCACGGGCCCCCCGACGTCGTCGTCGAGCTTCGACCGCTGGATGCCGGATCGCGCCACGCGCTCACCCTCGTCGTCCCCGGCGCGGGACGCTCTCTGGTCATCGCGGCGCAGGTCCTGGCCTTCCACCGGCTCGACGTGGTCGACGCGGAGGTGGACCTCCGGCGCCCCGGTGGGATGCGGGCCGCCCTGACCGTCTCGACCCGTTTCGGGGTCCCGGTGGAACGGAGGCTGCTCGCGCAGGACCTGCGGCGCGCGGTGGATTCCGGACTGCCCGCCGCCATGCGGAACGCGCTCCGGCGGACACCGGCGCACCCGGCCGGCGTTGCCGAGGTCTCGGTTCTCGTCGGACCGCGACCGGACGCCGACGGCATCCTCCTCGAGGTCCGGGCACGTGATCGTCCGGGGCTTCTCGCCGCGATCGTCTCGTCGATCCTCGGTGCGGGGGCCACGATCGACTGGGCGCGGGTGCGTACCCGCGGCGCGGCGGTCGTGGACGTGTTCGCGCTGTCCGGCCCGGGTGCGGTGCCCGTGACGGCGGCGGTGGTGGAGGCCGCGTCGGGACGAGGCGGTGCCGCGCGCGCCACCTGAGCGTGTGCGGAGGCGGCGTGTGCCGATACCCTGTGAGGAGTCGTCGCCGACGACCCCGGGATCGTGAGAGCCCGGGCCGCGAACCAGGGAGCTGTTGCCGTGTTCGAATCCTTGTCCGATCGCCTCACAGGTGCGCTCAAGGACCTGCGCGGAAAAGGCCGGCTCAGTGACGCCGACATCGACGCCACGGCGCGGGAGATCCGGCTGGCCCTGCTCGAGGCGGACGTGGCGCTGCCGGTCGTGCGCACCTTCATCTCCCGCGTCAAGGAGCGGGCCAAGGGCGCCGAGGTCTCCGAGGCGCTCAACCCCGCTCAGCAGGTCGTCAAGATCGTCGACGCCGAACTCACCGCGATCCTGGGCGGCCAGGCGCGGCGCATCGAGTTCGCCAAGCAGCCGCCGACCGTGATCATGCTCGCCGGCCTGCAGGGCGCGGGTAAGACCACCCTCGCCGGCAAGCTCGCCCACTGGCTCAAGGAACAGGGCCACACGCCCCTGCTCGTCGCCTGTGACCTCCAGCGTCCCGGCGCCGTGGACCAGCTGCAGATCGTCGGTGAACGCGCCGGTGTCCACGTGTTCGCACCGCACCCGGGGACCTCGGTGGGCGGGGGCGACGAGGTCGTGGGCGTCGAGGAGCCCGTGTCGGTGGCCCAGCGCGGACTCGCCCACGCCCGCGCGAAGATGCACGACGTCGTGATCGTCGACACCGCGGGCCGCCTGGGTATCGACGACGAACTGATGGCCCAGGCGCGCGGTATCCGCGACGCCGTCCAGCCCGACGAGACGTTCTTCGTCCTGGACGCCATGATCGGTCAGGACGCCGTTGTCACGGCCGAGGCCTTCCGCGAGGGCGTCGGCTTCACCGGTGTCGTGCTCACCAAGCTCGACGGCGACGCCCGCGGTGGCGCGGCGCTCAGTGTCCGCGAGCTGACCGGCACCCCGATCATGTTCGCCTCCGACGGCGAGAAGCTCGAGGACTTCGACGTCTTCCACCCCGAGCGCATGTCCAGCCGGATTCTCGGCATGGGCGATGTCCTCTCGCTGATCGAGCAGGCCGAGACCGTCTTCGACGCCCGGGAGGCCGAGAAGACCGCAGCCAAGATCGGTTCGGGAGAGCTCACCCTCGAGGACTTCCTCGACCAGATGCTGATGATCCGCAAGATGGGACCGATCGGGAACCTGCTCGGGATGTTGCCCGGCGGCAAGGAGATGAAGGACGCGGTCGGGGACATCGACGAGAAGTACCTCGACCGGATCCAGGCCATCATCCGGGGCATGACCCCGGAGGAGCGGGCCAACCCGAAGATCATCAACGGTTCCCGGCGCCAGCGCATCGCCAAGGGCTCCGGCGTGACCGTCACGGACGTCAACCAGCTCGTGGACCGGTTCTTCGAGGCACGCAAGATGATGAGCCGGATGGCCGGGCAGATGGGTATGCCCGGCGGTGGTCGCAAGAACAAGCGCAAGGGCAAGAAGGGCAGGAAGGGACGGGGTCCCACCCCGCCCAAGAAGCAGGGAATGATGCCGGGCGGGATGCCCGGGATGCCCGCCGGTATGCCCGGGATGCCGGCCGGGATGCCGGACCTGTCCCAGATGCCGGCCGGCCTGGACCAGCTCCCTCCCGGCCTGGAGGGCATCGACCTCAACGACCTGAAGTTCCCCAAGCGCTGACACCTGCTCGAGCGGCCGGTCGATTGGTGCCCGGGCCGTGCGCGTGTCTAGACTGGTCCGCTGGACGCCGTCTCCGGTGGACCCGCGCTTCAGTGCCCGGGTCCGTGCCGCACGGCGGTCACCCGCAAGGCGAAACCGGGCCCCGCAGACAGCGCGGGTGTCGCTGAATCGCCACGTGACCTGAAACAGAAAGTGAGACGCCCACATGGCCGTCAAGATCAAGCTCACCCGACTCGGCAAGATCCGCAACCCGCAGTACCGGGTGATCGTGGCCGACGCCCGCACCCGTCGTGACGGTCGGTCGATCGAGACCATCGGTCTCTACCGCCCGAAGGAGGAGCCGAGCTTCGTCCAGATCGACTCCGAGCGCGTGCAGTACTGGCTGAGCGTCGGAGCGCAGCCGACCGAGGCCGTCGAGGCGCTGCTCAAGCTCACCGGCGACTGGCAGAAGTTCAAGGGCGTCGAGGGTGCGGAGGGCACCCTGAAGGTCGCCGAGTCCAAGCCCAGCAAGTTGGACCTGTTCAACAAGGCACTCGAGGAGGCGCAGGGCGAGCCGTCCGCCGAGGCCATCACCACCAAGCGCAAGGCCGAGAAGGCCAAGAAGGCCGAGGAGGCTAAGGCCGCGAAGGAGGCCGAGGAGGCCAAGTCCGCGGAGTCGACCGAGGGCGAGGCCGCCGAGGCCGAGTCCGAGGCCTGATTTCCGTGAACGACATGGTTGTCGACGCCGTCGACCATCTCGTCCGCGGCATCGTGTCGGAGCCCGACGCCGTTGCCGTCCGGGCGAGTGGTGGGCGTCGCGGCACCGTGATCCGGGTGACGGTCGCCCCGACCGATCTCGGCCGCGTGATCGGCCGGGGCGGCCGCACCGCCTCCGCGATCCGCACCATCGTCTCCGCCGTCGGTGGGCCCGGCATCCGTGTCGACGTGGTCGACACGGACCGCTGACCCGCCTCGGACACCGGTAGCCGGAGAGCAGGAACACCATGGAGCTCGTCGTGGGGCGGGTCGTCAAATCGCACGGCATCCGCGGCGAGCTCGTAGTCGAGGTGCGTACCGATTCCCCGGAGGAGCGGTTCGCACCCGGCACCCGTCTCGTCGGCCGCACCGGTCGGGGTCGCACCGCGACCGACCGTGACGTCACGATCGAAGCCGCCCGGCAGCACTCCGGGCGGCTTCTCGTGCATCTCGCCGGCGTCCGGGACCGCGACACCGCGGACGAACTCCGGGGGATGCTGCTGCTCGTCGACTCCGGCTCCCTCCCCGATCCGGAGGACCCCGACGGGTTCCACGACCACCAGCTGGTCGGCCTCCGTGTTCTCGACACCGCCGGCACCCGGCTGGGCGAGGTCACGGAGATCATGCACACCCCGGCAGGGGAACTGCTGGGCATCCGTCTCGAGGACGGGAGCGACGCGCTGGTGCCGTTCGTCACCGAGATGGTCCCCACCGTTGACCTCGAGGCCGGCACGTGCGTGATCGACCCGCCGGAGGGCCTGCTCGACCTGGGCGGATCGTGACCGCCGCCGCAGAACCGGTCGGCCCGGCGCCGTCCCTGCGCCTCGACGTCGTCACCGTCTTCCCCGAGTACCTGGCCCCGCTCCGTATCGCGCTCCTCGGACGCGCCGTCGACCGCGGCATCGTCGACGTCCGGGTACACGATCTGCGTGACTGGACGCATGACGTCCACCGCTCCGTCGACGACACCCCGTTCGGCGGGGGCCCGGGCATGGTCATGCGTCCCACGGTCTGGGGGGACGCGCTGGACGACCTGGTACCCCCGGCGGCTCCGCTGACCGCGGCCCGTACGGATGCCGACGAGCCCCGGCCGGTTGCCTCCCACACCGGTCCCGGCGCTGATGCGTCCGCCACCACCGCCGATCGACCACTGTTGATCGTCCCCACACCGGCCGGGCGCCCGTTCACGCAGGCCGACGCCCATCGCTATGCCCGCCGCCGGCACCTGCTGTTCGCGTGCGGTCGCTACGAAGGTATCGACCAGCGCGTGGTCGACGAGGCCGCACAGTCGATGGACGTCGAGGAGGTCAGCATCGGCGATTATGTGCTCATCGGAGGAGAGGCGGCCGTCCTCGTGATCGCCGAGGCGGTCGTGCGCCTTCTGCCCGGTGTGCTCGGAAACCAGCGCAGCCATGAGGAGGACTCCTTCTCAGACGGGCTGCTCGAAGGCCCCTCCTACACCAGGCCGGAGGTCTGGCGGGATCGGTCGGTACCGGAGGTTCTCACATCCGGAAATCACGCCAGGATCGACCGGTGGCGCCGTGACGAATCGCTTCGCCGGACCGCGGAGCGCCGGCCGGATCTGCTCGGTGGGGCCGACCTGGACGAGCGGGACCTGGCCGTGCTCGCCGAACTCGGCTGGACTCCACCGCAACCCTGATTTGGGGCGTGCGCACCGGTGATGGCACACTAGCGAGGTTGACCTTCCGGGCGTCGTGCACGCCCGTAGTCGGTCGCGCTGATCCGGGGCACGAACCGGTTGTCCCGCCGCACGCGGTGGGCGCCAGGGTCCTCTGTCCTCATTCCTGACATGCAAGGAACTTCAATGAACAAGCTCGATTTCATCGACAGCAAGTCCCTGCGGGACGACATCCCGGAATTCCAGGCCGGCGACACGCTCGACGTGCACGTCAAGGTCATCGAGGGCACCAAGGAGCGGATCCAGGTCTTCAAGGGTGTCGTCATCCGTCGCCAGGGCGGCGGCATCCGCGAGACCTTCACCGTCCGCAAGGTCTCGTTCGGTGTCGGCGTCGAGCGCACCTTCCCGGTGCACTCGCCCAATATCGACCGCATCGATGTGCTGGTGCGTGGCGACGTCCGTCGTGCCAAGCTGTACTACCTGCGTGAGCTCCGCGGCAAGGCGGCGAAGATCAAGGAGAAGCGCTGATCGCGTAGCGCGAGTCGCCACCGGCCGCCGATGCCGGCGGAGAATCGACTACGCTCGTCCTGGTGAGCAGCACCGAATCGCCTGGACATGACCCCGCCGAGCCGGGGCCCCGTGAAGACGGGGCCCCGGCTCGTGGCGTCGAGAAGACTCGTGGCGGCGAGAAGAAGGGTCAGCCCTGGTACATAGAGATCCCCATGCTGGTGGTGATCGCGCTCGTCCTGGTCTTCGTCTTCCAGACTTTCGTCGGGCGGGTCTACCAGATCCCGTCGGAGTCGATGGAACCAACGCTCCACGGCTGCGCGGGATGTACCGGGGACCGGATCTTCGTGGACAAGATCAGCTACCGCTTCGGTGACCCGGAACCCGGCGACGTGGTGGTGTTCGAGGGGCCCGATTCCTGGAACCAGGGGTACCAGTCGATCCGTTCCGACAATCCGGTCATCCGCACACTGCAGAACGTCGGCAGCGTGATCGGCATCGTGCCGCCGGACCAGAACGACATGGTCAAGCGTGTGATCGCGGTGGGCGGGCAGACCGTCGGCGGATGTGCGCCGGACGGCCGGCTCCTCGTGGACGGGCAACCGTTGGACGAGCCGTATCTCGACGGTGATCCCACTGTGAACAGCAATCCGCTGAACTGCGCATTCGGGCCGGTCACCGTTCCCGAGGGCAACTACTGGGTGATGGGCGACAACCGCGGCAACTCGGCGGATTCGCGTTTCCACATGGGCGACGAGTTCCAGGGCACCGTTCCGGGGGAGAACATCATCGGCAAGGTCCAGGCGATCATCCTGCCGTTCAATCGGATCGGATCGGTCTCCTCCCCGGACATCAGCGTCGGGTGAGTCTGCTCCGCCCCGCACCGGCGATGCCCGGGCGTGTCCGGGTGACCCGCAGGAGCGGCCGGCTCGCCCTCGAGGCCGCGCTGTCGCGTCGTGGCCTCGGACCGGTGGCAGGGGTCGACGAAGCGGGCCGGGGTTGCTGTGCCGGCCCTCTGGTGGTGGCCGCCTGCGTGCTGGGCGATCGCCTGCACCCCGAGCTCGCGGAACTGGACGACTCCAAGAAGCTGACTCCGGCGACCCGGGACCGGCTGCACGACGTGGTGCTGCGGCGGGCCGTGGCCACGTCCGTTGTGGTGATCGACGCGGTCCGCATCGACGAACGCGGGATCCACCGGTGCAACCTGGAGGGGATGCGTCGCGCGGTCGCCGCCCTCGATCCCGCTCCCGGTTTCGTCCTGACCGACGGCTTCGCCGTCGACGGTCTCGGATGCCAGTCGACGGCGGTGATCGGGGGCGACGCCGTGGCCGCATCCATCGCCGCCGCGAGTGTCCTCGCGAAGGTGACGCGTGATCGCATTATGGTGGACCTCGACGCCCGGTATCCGGGATACGGGTTCGCCGCCCACAAGGGTTACGGCACCGCGCGTCACGCCAGGGCGATCGAGGAGCTCGGTCCCAGCGACATCCACCGCATGTCGTATGCCAACGTCCGTCGCGCCGCGCAGGCGCATTCGAGGAGCACGAGATGAGCGCCGAGGATCTGGAGAACTACGAGACCGAGATGGAGCTCTCGCTCTACCGCGAGTACCGCGACATCGTCGGCCAGTTCACCTATGTTGTCGAGACGGAGCGCCGCTTCTACCTCGCCAACGCGGTGGAACTCATCCCGAGGTCGGCGGACGGTGAGGTGTACTTCGACGTCCGCATGTCCGATGCCTGGGTGTGGGACATGTACCGACCTGCACGTTTCGTGAAGTATGTGCGGGTGCTGACGTTCAAGGACGTCAATATCGAGGAACTCGACAAGCCCGAGTTGCGTCTTCCCGAATAGCAATTTGGGCCTGTCTTCTCCACAGGTCAGTTTCCTTCCACAGACAGCCCTTGACCCGGCCCGTTCACAGCGGGTCGGGTCGAGTGCGTCCGGCAGTGTGTGCCCCGGTGGTCCCGGACGGACCGGGACGCCGGGAGGGGGCTGGTGATGGCCGGACAACCGGATGCCGGAAAGGCGACTCGCGGTCGACCGGATCGGCGGCAGGAGATCGGACGGGCGGGGGAGGAGCACGCGGAGTCGCTGCTGAGATCGCGCGGTGCGGTGGTGCTGAGCCGCAACTGGCGCTGCGCGGAGGGCGAGCTGGATCTGGTGGTCCTCGACGCCGCCGGCCGCCTGCGGTTCGTCGAGGTCCGCGCCCGCACCGGGACGGGTTTCGGTACCCCGGCGGAATCGGTGACCGGGCAGAAGCTCCACAGATTCCGTCAGGCGGCTCGGCGGTGGCTCGCGGCGAACCCATCCGGGTCCCGACAGGTGTGCTTCGACGTGGTGGGGGTGGACCTCTCGAATCCGGACCGGCCGCGGCTCGAGTTGTTCGAGGACGTGATGTGACCGTGGCACTCGGACGGACGTGGGCGGTCACGCTGCAGGGGGTCGGCGGCCAGATGGTCGAGGTGGAGGCGGACGTGGGGCGGGGGCTGCCGGCGGTGAGCATCGTCGGGCTCCCGGACAACGCGGTGCTGCAGGCGCGGGACAGGGTGCGCGCGGCGGTGGCAAACTCCGGCCTGACCTGGCCACCCGGGAGAGTTGTCCTCTCGCTCTCCCCGGCGGCCGTACCCAAGCGCGGCTCCGGCTTCGATCTCCCGCTCGCGGTCGGCACGCTCATCGCCTCGGGTGAGCTCCCCGCCGCGGCATTCGAGGGGACGCTTCTGGTGGGAGAGCTGGCGTTGGACGGGCGCATCCGGCCCGTCAGGGGTGTTCTGCCGGCGGTACTGGCCGCGCGCGATGCCGGGCTGGAACGCGCTGTGGTGCCGGAGGCGAACCTGGCAGAGGCTCGGCTCGTGCGGGGCATCGCCACGGCGGGGGCGAACTCGCTGGCGATGCTCGCCGTGTGGGCCCGGGGGTCGGGGGATCTGATCGCGGAGGCGAGCGGCCCGAGACGCCCACCGGCCCGGGACGACTCCGACCTGGCCGAGGTGGTGGGGCAGGACGACTGCCGTCGCTCGGTGGAGGTGGCCGCGGCGGGTGGGCACGCGATCCTGCTCCGCGGTGCCCCGGGCACGGGTAAGACGATGCTGGCGCGCCGGCTCCCGGGGCTTCTGCCCGACCTGGACGAGCAGTCGGCGTTGGAGGCCACCGCGATCCACTCGGTGATGGGCAGGCTCTCACCGCACGACCCCTTGTTGCGCCGCCCGCCGTTCGTGGCCCCACACCACGACGCCTCGATGGCGGCGCTCGTGGGTGGGGGCTCCGGCACGCCGCGGCCCGGAGCCGTCTCGCTCGCGCACCGGGGCGTGCTGTTCCTCGACGAGTGCGCGGAGTTCTCCGGCCGGGTGCTCGACGGACTCAGGACGCCGTTGGAGGACGGTGAGGTCCGTATCGCCCGGAGCGACGGGATCATGGTGTTCCCGGCGCGGTTCCAGCTCGTCATGGCGGCCAACGACTGTCCCTGTGGTTCCGCGAGGCCTGATGCCTGTACGTGCACGCCCGATGCGCGTCGTCGCTACGGCCGTGCGCTGACCGGGCCGCTGAGGGACCGTATCGACATCGCCGCGCGGACCCTGCCGGTCGGATCGGGTCTGTTCGCGGTGGGGGAGATCGAGGACACCGGGGCGGTGCGGGAGCGGGTGACGACGGCGAGGTCCGCCGCGGCAGAGCGGTGGGCGGCCTGCCCCGAGGCGAACGGTGCCGTGGCCAATGCGGACGTCCCCGGGCGGGTCCTGCGGTCGCTGCGAGCGCTGGACCGACGTGCGCTCCGTCCGCTGGATCGTGCGCTGGCCCATGGCCTGCTGTCGCCACGCGGGGTCGATCGATGCCTGAGGTTGGCATGGACGGTGGCGGATCTCGACGGGGCCGTGGTGCCCACGGAGTCACACGTCTCCGAGGCGATGGTCTTGCGGGGGGAGGACTGATGACCGGGAGTGACGGGACGCACGCGGGGCCGTCGCCTGCGGTACGAGAGGCGTACGCCTACCTCGGCGCGGTGACCGAGCGGCCGACCGCGCAGTTGTGGGATCTGGTGCAGTCGGTGGGGCCGGTGGAGGCCCGCGACAGGATCCTTCGCGGTCGTGTCAGATCGGCTCTGCTCGACCAGACGGAGGCCCGCCGGGACCGCGTGGACGGATCGCGACTGCTGGACTCGGCGCACGAGGTCGGTGCGCGGCTGCTGGTGCCGGGCGACCCGGGCTGGCCGGAGTGGTCGCTCGAACCGCTGGACCGTCCTCGCGGGCGCAGACGTGACTCCTCGGGCGGGGTGCCGACCGCACTGCGTCCGCTAGGACTGTGGTGGCGGGGCCCGGCGGACCCGGTGAGCGCACTGTCCCGGTCCGTGGCCGTGGTGGGAACTCGGGCGCCGACCGCCTACGGGCGGTCCGTGACCGCGGACCTGTGCGCCGGGGTCGCGGCCGAGGGCTTCACCGTCATCTCCGGCGGGGCGTTCGGTATCGATGCGGCCGCGCACCGGGCGGTGCTCGGTGTCGGAGGGACGACCATCGCCGTACTGGCCGGGGGAGTGGACAGGCTCTATCCGCGGGGCAACGACGCGATGCTGCGACAGGTCGCCGAGACCGGAGCGGTGATCTCGGAACAGCCCCCTGGAACGGGCGTCACCCGGTACCGGTTCCTGGATCGGAACAGGCTCATCGCGGCACTGACCACGGCGACGGTCGTGGTCGAGGCCGCGGCCAGGAGCGGCGCACTGAGTACCGCGGCGTGGGCGGCGGCGTTGGGGCGCCCGGTCGGTGCGGTCCCGGGGCCGGTGACGTCGGTGGCCTCGGTCGGCAGCCACCTGCTGATCCGGGACCGTGACGCGGTGCTGATCAGTCGGGCGGCCGACGTGGTGGAGCTCGCCGGGGACATGGGGGAGACCGCGGAGCCGCCACGAGGTGAGACGTCGACCTGGGACGGGCTGGACGACGTGACGCGTCGGATCCTGGAGGCCCTCCCGACGACCGGGGGAGCTGCCCCGTCGGAGGTCGCGGTGTCAGCCGGGGTAGCGCCGAACACAGCCCGGGCGGTGCTGGGGCGACTGTTGTCCACCGGGGCGGCCGTCCGGGGTCCCGGGGGATGGCGTCGGGCCGGGGACGGGGGAGTGCAGATGAGCCTGTCGGTGGACTGACCCGGCGGGCCCGGCCCCGGGCGCGGTCAGGTGTCCGGGGCCGTAAGGGCTCCTCCTTGCACGCGACCCTCGGCGGGGTGATGATTGGTACCTATGGGACGCATGGGATCAGATGAGGTGGCCGGCCGAGAGGTTCCGGCCGCACTCGAACCCGTGCTGGACGATTTCGCCGATCACCTGCGTGACGGCCGATCCCGCTCGGAGGCGACCGTGCGGGCATACCGCTCCGACGTGCGTGCACTCCTCGCCAGACTCTCCGCCGAACCGGGCGGGCCCGCTGTCGCCGGAGATCTCGCAGGTGCGTTCACCCTGCCGGCACTGCGGGGCTGGCTCTCAGAGCAGGTCTGGGCAGGTGCTGCGCGATCGAGTGTCGCCCGACGGGTTGCGGCCGCCCGGTCGTTCAGCGCGTGGGCGGCGCGGGCAGGCCTGATCCCCGCCGACATCGCCGCACGACTCGACGCCCCCAGACCGCACCGCGGCCTCCCCGAGGTCCTCCGAGCCGGTCAGGCCGCAGACGTGATCCGCACCGCCGAACTCGGCGCGGCCGAGGGGGATCCGCTGGCCGTCCGGGACCAACTGGTGGTGGAGCTGCTGTACTCGTGCGGGATCCGGGTGGCGGAGATGTGTGGCCTGGACGTGGACGACGTGGACCGCGAGCGGCGGCTGCTGCGGGTGATCGGCAAGGGCGACCGCGAACGAGCGGTGCCCTACGGACTGCCCGCGGAGGCGGCACTGGGGAGATGGCTGGCGAGCGGGCGGCCCGCACTCGCCACCGACAGCTCCGGACCCGCGCTGCTTCTCGGGGCCCGGGGCGGCAGACTCGATCCCCGGTCAGCCAGACGAATCGTCAACGAGGTCACGGCCGCCACCTCGGGAGCACCCAGGGTGTCCCCACACGCACTGCGGCACAGTTCGGCGACGCACCTGCTCGAGGGCGGCGCGGACCTGCGGCACGTCCAGGAACTTCTCGGGCACTCCACCCCGGCCACGACCCAGATCTACACGCACGTCTCCGCCGACCGCCTCCGCGCCGCGTACCGGGGAGCCCATCCCCGGGCCTGAGCGGGACGATCGCCGCCCCGGTCTCAGCGCTCGCCGTCGCCGGGACGCACCGGCTTGAGTCTGATCGGTCGGTCTGCCGGATGCAGCATCGCCAGGGGATCGACGTACTCGTCGTCGTCGCCACCTGGGCCGCCCGAGGCCACCCGCGCGCCCCAGTGCAGGCACGCCTCGACCGGGCACCCCGGGTGTCCCGCGACCAGGTGGCCCACCTGCTGCCCCGCGGTGACGTACTGGCCGGCCCTGACGGTGGCCGAGACCGGTTCGTAGGTCGTCCGCAGACCGCCGCCGTGATCCAGTGACACCACGGGCTTGCCCCCCACCGCGCCCGCGAAGAGGACCGTGGCGTCGGCGGGTGCACGCACCGGTGCCAGGGGGGTCGAGGCGAGATCGACTCCCCGGTGCCCGGGAAGCCACGGCTCATCCGGCGGATCGAATCCGGTGACCGGGACGGCGACGCCGGGCACAGGGCTGCGGAAGCGCACACCGGGGTCGGCGAGGAGGCCGGGCGCCGGCACCGCTCCGAGGGCGACCACCAGGGCCACGACGATCGTGGCCGCCTTTCCGGCACGTACCTGTCCCGCGTGCTGATCTGCTCTCCCGCCGTCAACGCTGTCCATGCCACCAGTTCATCCCGAATCGGTGGGGCGGCGCGAGGGGCCCGGAGAGGCTGTGGACAATTTCGACGAGTATCCACAGGCGACCTGACGTAGGCGTCTTGGCGGAGCGGCCCTGATGCGGATATGATTCCCGATGCGGTCGACTCTGCAGTCGATTGACTTCGCGTGTCCTGCCCGCTCTCACGGGCGAGGCATCCGGACCCGGGATCCCGGTGGGATCACGGCACCTCCGGACGTCGGACCAGCAGGTGCCCCCGGCCATCCAGGGGGTGAGGCCCGGCGCGGACACCAGGGCCCGGAGCCAACCGGCTCCTCATCTCAGGGCACAACCCGATACGAATACCAGAAAGCGAGGACGAGGGCCTCGCGGTCCGGCTGCTTTCAAGCCGGACGAGCCCTCAACCCATCATGGCAGTCATCTCCATGAAGCAGCTGCTCGACGCAGGTGCTCACTTCGGTCACCAGACCCGCCGCTGGAACCCGAAGATGCGTCGGTTCATCTTCACCGACCGCAACGGCATCTACATCATCGACCTGCAGCAGACCCTGACGTACATCGACCAGGCGTACGATTTCGTCAAGGAGACCGTCGCCCACGGCGGCACCGTCCTGTTCGTCGGCACCAAGAAGCAGGCCCAGGAGGCCATCGCGGAAGAGGCCTCCAAGGTCGGGATGCCGTACGTCAACCAGCGCTGGCTGGGCGGCATGCTCACCAACTTCCAGACCGTGCACAAGCGGCTCCTGCGTCTCAAGGAGCTCGAGTCGATGGAGCAGTCCGGCGGCTTCGAGGGACGCACCAAGAAGGAAATCCTCATGCTCACGCGTGAGAAGAACAAGCTCGAGCGCACGCTCGGCGGTATGCGTGACATGACCAAGGTTCCGTCCGTGGTGTGGATCGTCGACACGAACAAGGAGCACATCGCCGTCGGCGAGGCCCGCAAGCTGGGCATCCCGGTCGTCGCGATCCTCGACACCAACTGTGACCCGGATGTGGTCGACTACCCGATCCCGGCGAACGACGACGCGATCCGCTCCGTCACCGTGCTCACCCGTGTCGTCGCCTCCGCCGTCGCCGAGGGCCTCAAGTCCCGCGGTCAGGCCGGCAAGGTCACCGGCGAAGAGGCCGAGCCGCTCGCCGAGTGGGAGACCGAGCAGCTCGATCAGGTCACCGGCGAGGCCGCCGCCCCGGAGGCGACCGAGGCCCCCGCGGCCGAGGCGCCTGCCGCCGGGGCTCCCGCCTCCGAGGCCTGAGCCAGCCGCACCAGCTCGAGACAGTCGGGCCCGGCCGCCCATGACCCCGCAGGGGTCGTCCGGGTGGCCGGGCCCGAGCTGTCACCGGTGGTGGGCCCGACGTCCATCCGCGCCGCGGCGTCTAGGGTGGAGGCGGATCCCCGCCGACCGACGTGAAAACCTTTTACGACACATCCAACCCCATAAGAGGAGGGTCGCCCCACAATGGCGAACTACACCGCTGCCGACGTCAAGCGTCTGCGTGAGCTCACCGGCTCCGGGATGATGGACTGCAAGAAGGCTCTCGAGGAAGCCGAAGGCGACTTCGACAAGGCCGTCGAGGTCCTGCGTATCAAGGGCGCCAAGGACGTGGGCAAGCGCGCCGAGCGCACCACCGCCGAGGGGCTCGTCGCCGTCAAGGACGGCGTCATGATCGAGCTCAACTCCGAGACCGACTTCGTCGCCAAGAGCGCCGACTTCATCGAGCTGGCCAACAAGATCGTCGCCGTTGCGGCCGACCGGGGGATCTCCGACCTGGATGCTCTCAACGCCGCCGACCTGGACGGTTCCACTGTCGCCGACGCCGTCGTGGGCTTCTCCGCCAAGTCCGGTGAGAAGCTCGTCCTGCGGCGCGTGGGCAAGCTCGACGGCCAGGTGGCCGTCTACCTCCACAAGCGTTCCTCGGACCTGCCGCCGGCCGTCGGCGTCATGGTCGCCTACACCGGCGAGGGCGAGGCCGCCGAGGGTGCCGCTCGTGCCGCCGCGATGCAGATCGCCGCGCTCAAGGCTCAGTACGTTACCCGCGACGAGGTCCCGGCCGACATCGTGGCCAAGGAGCGCGAGATCGCCGAGGCCACCGCTCGCGAGGAGGGCAAGCCGGAGCAGGCGCTGCCCAAGATCGTCGAGGGGCGTCTCAACGGCTTCTACAAGGACGTCGTCCTGCTCGACCAGCCCTCCGTGACCGACAACAAGAAGACCGTCGGTACCGTGCTGGAGGAGGCGGGTGTCCAGGTGACCGCGTTCCTGCGCTTCGAGGTGGGCCAGGCGTGAGATGAGCCCGACCCGTCACGCGCGGGTGAACCGACGACGGCGGTACCCGGAGTTCGGGTGCCGCCGTCGTTCGTCTGCCGGGGCGGGGCGCGGGCGGGTGTGACCGACGTCCGGCGGGCTGCGCTGTGGCGGGCGTGCCGATAGGGCAGAATGAATCCGGCTCCACCGAGGGCCGACACGCTCCTGAAGAGACACATGGTCAGGGGCGACGACGCGCGACACGGGCTCGATCCGCCCGGGACGAGGAGAACGATGACCGACCCGCGGCACGGGTACAAACGTGTGATGCTCAAGCTGGGTGGCGAGATGTTCGGCGGCGGCAGCGTGGGGATCGATCCGGATGTGGTGCAGTCCGTCGCCCGCCAGATCGCGGAGGTCTCGCGGACCGGCGCGCAGATCGCCATCGTCATCGGTGGTGGGAACTTCTTCCGGGGGGCGCAGCTCCAGCAGCGCGGACTGGACCGCGCGCGCAGCGACTATATGGGCATGCTCGGCACCGTGATGAACTGTCTCGCTCTGCAGGACTTTCTCGAGCAGGAGGGCGTCTCGACCCGCGTCCAGACCGCCATACACATGGGCCAGGTCGCCGAGCCGTACATCCCGCTGCGCGCCGACCGGCACCTGGACAAGGGGCGGGTCGTGATCTTCGGCGCCGGAATGGGGATGCCGTACTTCTCGACCGACACCACGGCCGCGCAGCGTGCGCTGGAGATCCGCGCGGACGTGCTGCTCATGGCCAAGGCCGTCGACGGGGTCTACTCGGACGACCCGCGGACGAACCCCGACGCGGAGCTCTTCACCAGCATCGAACACCGCGAATGCCTCGAAAAGGGTCTCAAGGTCGCGGACGCCACGGCGTTCAGTCTCTGTATGGACAACAATATGCCGATTCTGGTCTTCAACATGCTCACCGAGGGAAACATCGCCCGTGCGGTCGCGGGGGAGCAGATCGGGACACTGGTGAGCAGCCCGGACTGAACACCCGACCGAAGGACCCCGCCCCACCTGACCACAACGAAAAGAGACGAGAAGATGATCGACGACACCCTGCTCGAGGCCGAGGAGAAAATGGAGAAGGCGATCGAGCACGTCCGCGAGGAGCTCGCCGCCATCCGTACCGGTCGCGCGAACCCCGGCATGTTCAACCGGGTCGTATGTGAGTACTACGGCACCATGACGCCCATCACCCAGATGGCGACCATCACGGTCCCCGAGCCGCGCATGCTCATCATCAAGCCGTACGAGATGTCGCAGATCGGCCCGATCGAGAACGCGATCCGGAACTCGGACCTCGGCGTGAACCCGACCAACGACGGTCAGGTTCTCCGCGTCACGGTCCCGCAGCTCACCGAGGAGCGTCGCCGTGACCTGGTCAAGCAGGCCAAGGCCAAGGCCGAGGAC
>DWWG01000235.1 GCA_019119875.1 Candidatus Dietzia intestinigallinarum
AGCTCACGCGCGGCCAGCGCCGCGTACTTGGAAGTCTGCTCGAAGGCCGACTCGAGAGGGTTGGCGTCGGTGACGTCGGCGATCTCGTTCCACCGTTCGGCCACGATCTCGGGGGTACGGGCACCCTCGGGGAGGTAGACGCCCCGGGACTCGACCATCTGGGACACCGCGAAGACTCCGGCGCCGGCGCCCAGGATGGTCTTGGTGGGGGCGTCGTCCGAGACCATGAACATGGCGCCGGGGGCGATGGTCTCGGGGCCCATGATGTCCAGCACCTGCTGGGGCAGCAGATCCTCGGTCATGCGGGTCGCGGCGGTGGGGGCGATGGCGTTGACCTTGATGTTCTTCTTGGCCCCCTCGATGGCCAGCACGTTCATCAGGCCCACCAGGCCGGACTTGGCGGCGGCGTAGTTGGCCTGGCCGAAGTTGCCGTAGATGCCGGAGGTGGACGTGGTCATGAGGATGCGGCCGTAGCCGGCGTCGGCCATGTGCGGCCAGACGGCCTTGGTGCAGTTGACCGAGCCCATGAGGTGGACCTCGACGACCTTGCGGAAGTCCGCGGTCTCCATCTTGGCGAAGGACTTGTCGCGCAGGATCCCGGCGTTGTTGATGAGGATGTCGATCCGGCCCCACGTGTCGATGACGCCGGTGACCATCTTCTGCACGGCCGCCTCGTCGGTGATGTCGCTTCCGTCGACCATGGCCTGGCCACCGGCGGCGGTGATCTCGTCGACGACCAGCTGGGCGGCGGAGGCGGTGCCACCCTCACCGTGGACGTCTCCGCCGAGGTCGTTGACGACGACCTTGGCTCCACGCTCTGCCAGTGCGAGGGCGTAGGCGCGGCCGAGGCCACCGCCGGCACCGGTGATGATCGCGACGCGGTCGGTGAAGTCGATCGTGGTCATGTGAGGGCTCCTGTTCGAGATGTGTCGTCGGTTGAGGGTTTCGACGTCTAGAAGGATCGTCCGGCCGGGCGATCGGTGGAGGGTCAGCCGAGTTCGCCGCGGACGTAGGACTCGTACGCGGGCAGATCCAGGAAACCGTGCCCGGACAGGCCGATCACGATGGACGGGCCCGTGCCGTCCTGCCCGGTGTGCTCCCGGGCCTTGGCGAGAGCACCGGCGATCGCGTGGGTGGACTCGGGCGCCGGCACCACACCCTCCGCCTTGGCGAACTCGACGCCGGCGGCGAACGCGACATTCTGCTCGACGGCCATCGAATCGATCAGACCGAGGTGCTTGACGTGACTGACCAGCGGCGCCATACCGTGGTAGCGCAGGCCACCGGAGTGGATCGGGTCCGGGACGAACTCCTGGCCGAGGGTGTACATCTTCATCAGCGGGGTCAGCCCGGCCACATCACCGTGGTCGTAGCGGAACTCGCCCTCGGTCAGCGACGGACAGGCCGTGGGCTCGACGGCGACGATCGTGGTCTGGGCCCCGCCCAGGTTCTCCCGGATGAACGGGAACGCCAGACCCGCCAGGTTCGATCCGCCGCCGGCGCAACCGTAGATGTAGTCCGGGGCGCCCTCACCGAACATCGCCAGCTGCTTGATGGCCTCCTCGCCGATCACGGTCTGGTGCAGGCACACGTGGTTGAGCACCGAACCCAGCGAGTAGCGGGCCGCCGGGTCACCGGCAGCGACCTCGACGGCCTCGGAGACCGCCATGCCGAGCGAACCGGGGGTGTCGGGGTCCTTGGCCAGGAACGCGCGGCCGGACTCGGTGAGATCCGACGGGCTCGGGTGGACCGAGGCGCCGAAGGTCTCCATGAGCATCCGACGGTACGGCTTGGACTCGAACGACGCCTTGACCTGCCAGACCTCGACCTCGATCCCGAACGCCTGGCCCGCGAACGCCAACGAGGCTCCCCACTGGCCGGCGCCGGTCTCGGTGGTGAGCTTGGTGATGCCCTCGATCGAGTTGTAGTACGCCTGGGCCACCGCCGTGTTGGGCTTGTGCGAGCCGACCGGGCTCGTGCCCTCGTACTTGTAATAGATCCGCGCCGACGTGCCGAGTGCCTTCTCCAGGCGGCGGGCCCGGATGAGCGGCGCCGGACGCCACAGCCGGTAGATCTCCTGCACCGGCTCCGGGATCGCCACATACCGCTCGCCGGAGACCTCCTGCTCGATGAGCGCCATCGGGAACAACGGCGCGAGGTCCTCGGGACCCAGCGGCTCCCTGGTCCCGGGGTGCAGGTGCGGCGCCATCGGCTCGGGGAGATCGGCCTGGATGTTGTACCAGTGCGTCGGCATCTCGCTCTCGGGAAGAAGAGCCTTGACCAGCGAACCTGAAGCGGCGACAGACGTCATGTGGGGTCCTCGGATGGTGTGGGAGGGGTGAGCTACGCCTCATCTTAGGAGGTCGCGTGACACCGGGTTGCGACACACCGGGCCGCGTGAGCGCGGATCGCGTCCCATCGGAACGTGGGGGATCCGGCCGTCGAGGTACTCGGGCCCCGAACGGACGAAGCCGAACTGCTCGTACCACCGCTGCAGGTGGGCCTGCGCGCTGATCTCGACCCGCTGGTCACCACATATCTCCAGCGCCGCCCGGACGAGCCGGGTCGCCAGACCCTGCCCGCGCCACCGTGGGGCCGTGCAGACCCGGCCGAGGTGCATCACCCCGTCGCCGCCGTGGATCCGCAGGGTGGCCGCCAGCTCCGTCTGACCCTGCCCCGGGGTGCGCGCCAGCAGATGCGTGGTGCCCGGGGCCGCATCGGTCGCGTCGATCTCCGCGTACGGGCAGTCCTGTTCGGCCACGAAGACGTCCACGCGCAGCTTGTACAACGCGTGGACGTCCAGCGGACCCATCCGGGCCAGGGACGAGGCGGCCACCCGCAGTTCAGGGACCGACCCGGACGGTGGGGTCCTGCTCACTCGTCCTCGGACGGCTGCGGTGCCGAGCCCGAGGCGGGGCCGGGCGCCGCGCTGCCGGCCGCCGGCGAGGCGTCGACCTGCTGGTCCGCAGGGCCCTCGGGATCCGCGGCGTCGATGGTCACGTCCTCTCCGCCCTCGGAGGGCTGCGGTGCCGAGCCCGCGGCGGGGCCGGGTGCCGCGCTGCCGGCCGTGGGGGACTGTGCGGGAGTGGCCGGCGGTGTGGGGGCCGCCGAGGGGGCGCCCGGATCGCGCAGGAGGTACGCGGTGGCGCCGGCGATGGCGGCGCCACCGGCGAGGCCGACGATCATCAACGGCGCGAACCGACGCAGTGGGCTCTTCTTCTGCGGGGGCGGGGCCAGGACGGAGGTCTTCTCGCGGAGCGTATCGGCGTGCTGCCTGGCGTCCGCGGCGAGCTC
>DWWG01000236.1 GCA_019119875.1 Candidatus Dietzia intestinigallinarum
CTGGCGGCCGCGGTCCTCGCCGTCGACCCGTCTCCCGCGGGCGTCGGCGTCTCCATCAACGGCAGTGTCGACGCCGACCGGGGCCGCGTCCTGGCCTCCCGCGCAGCGGCGTGGGCCGAGGGCGACCTCCGCACCGAGCTGGTCGCCCGCGTCGACGCCCCGGTCTCCGTGATCGGCGACGGCGACGCCCACGCCCTGGCGATCACCCGACTCCCCGACGTGCGGTACGGCGGCATCGCCCTCTCCCTCGGCGCGTCCCTCGCCTTCGGCGCCCTCAACAGTCACGGCGCCCTGCTGCACCCCTGCGGGGTCGCCGGCTGGGATCTGGGGCACTGGCGCATCGTGGACGAAGGCACCAACACCGAGGCCTGGTGGGCACTGGGCGGGCACGGCCTGTACGACCTCGAACGCGAACACGGTGACGACGCCGCGGAGTTGTACGCCTACCGGCTCGCCTCGTTCCTCGTGGACCTCGTGCAGATGTTCCGGCCGCAGACCGTGCTGCTGACCGGCGGGATCGTGGTGGGCCTGCGCGAAGCCCTGCACCGGCCGGTCGCCGAGCAGCTCAACACCCTGCCGATCTCCGTGCCCACCCCCCGGGTGGTCTACTCGCCCTCCCGGGACACCGCCCTGTTCGGCGCGGCCGTGGCCGCCGGACTGGCACTGCCGGAGATGCGCTGACCGGGAGCCCGTGCGGGGCGCGATGCAGGGCGGGGTACGGGGTGCGGGGCGCGACTATTCGAGCAGGCCCCGCAGATCATCGGCGGTGAGGGCCGCGGAGAAGTGCTCGCCGCTGTCGAGCACCGAGGCGAAGAGTTCGGCCTTGCGCTGCTGCAGCTCCACCACCCGCTCCTCGATGGTGTCGCGGGCGACCATCCGGTAGACCAGCACCGGCCGGGTCTGCCCGATGCGGTGCGCACGGTCGACGGCCTGGGCCTCGGTCGCGGGGTTCCACCAGGGGTCGAGCAGGAACACGTAGTCGGCACCCACCAGGTTCAGTCCCACCCCTCCGGCCTTGAGGCTCAGGCAGAACACCTGCGCCCCGCCCTCGGTGAACTCCCCCACGGCGCCGGCCCGGTCGGCGGTCCTGCCGTCGAGGTGGGCCACGGTGATCCCCTCGGCCCGCAACCGGTCCACCACCGTGTCGAGGTAGGTGGTGAACTGGCTGAACACCAGCGCCCGGTGCCCCTCCGCCACCACTTCCCGTAGCGAGTTCACCAACTCGTCGGTCTTGGCGGAGGCGATGTCCGCGTGCTCGGGATCGACCAGGGAGGGGTCCAGGCAGAGCCTGCGCAGCACGGTCAGCCCGGCGAGGATCGAGATGCGGTTGGACTCGAAATCGTCGAGCAGCGCCAGCAGGGACGCCCGCTGACGGGTGAGCTCCCGCTCGTAGATCCGACGGTGCGCGGCCGAGAGTTCGACCTCCACCACGGCATCGGTCCGCGGCGGCAGCTCCCCGGCCACGAGCTCTTTGCGACGACGCAGCAGGAACGGCCGCAGCCTGCGGCGCAGCCGCTGCAGCGCATCGGCGTCCCCGTGCTTCTCGATGGGGGTGCGGTACAACGCCCGGAAGTCCTTGATGCCGGGCAGCACTCCCCGGCAGGACAGGGCGGCCACCGCCCACAGTTCGGTGAGATTGTTCTCCATCGGTGTGCCGGTGACCGCCAGCAGGAAATCCGCCCGCAGGCCGGCGAGCGCCGCGAAGAGCTTGGAGGCGGGGTTCTTGGCCTGCTGGGCCTCGTCCAGGATCACACCCGCCCAGTCGACGCCCGCGTAGGCCTCGGCGTTCAGGCGCAGGACGGTCGCGCTGGTCACCACGATGTCGTGCCCGGCCGCGTCCTCGGCGACCGTCGTGGCGGACTTGGCCTCGGTGGCCGAGCGCCGCGCCACCCGCAGCGACGGCACGAACCTGCGGGCCTCCGCCTCCCAGTTGGGCACCACCGACGAGGGCGCCACCACCAGGAACGGGCCCGGATTCGCCTCCGGGGTCGAGCCCACGCCGTCCGCGTGCGCGTAGGTCTCGTGGGCGTGGGCGATGAGCGCGAGTGCCTGGATGGTCTTGCCCAGCCCCATGTCGTCGGCCAGGATTCCGCCGACCTTGTGACGCCACAGCATGGCCAGCCAGTCCAGCCCCTGCTGCTGATAGGGCCGGAGCTCGGCGTGCAGCGACGCGGGGGCGGGCACCGGGTCGGGCTTGTCCGAGGCCAGCTCGAGCAGTGCCCTGGCCCGCCCCGTGGGCGGCTCGAGATCGTCGGACAGTTCCGCCAGGTCCGCCAACAGTCCGGCCTGCCCCAGCCCGATCCGGATCTCGCCGCCCTCCGGCGCGCGACCCGGGCCGTCCGCGGACGCCGCGAGCGCCTCCTCCAGCAGCACCTTGAGCTCGCCGAACCGCTCCAGGTCCACGGTGACCAGGATCCCGTCGGCGGTGACGAACTCGTCCTGCCCGGTGACGACGGCCTCGAAGATCACGGCGAACGGCACCGGCTCGCCCTCGACGGTCACCGCCACCGACAGTCCCAGCCAGTCGATCCCGGACCCGTCCTCCTCTGTCGCCAGAGAGACCCGCAGGTCCTCGGTGGCCCGGCGGATCCGCGGGACCTCCTCGGTCACGGACACACTGATGCCGTCCAGCGCGTTCAACTCGGCGACGCCCTCGGCCAGGAGCGCCGCGGCGTCCGGCCCGGTGACCCGGAACTCGCCCACGTCGACCAGCCATTCCCATCCGGCCTCCGCGACCGCGCCCATGAGCTCGATCGCCCGGCCGTCGGCCTCGTGCGGCCCGGTCAGGCCCAGGTCCGCCTCGGTCAGCTCGCTCATCCTCCGCGTCTCGGTCCCGTCCCCCATGCGCAGGACCATGACGTGATGCCACTGCAGGACGAGTGACAGTCCGGGATCCATCCGACGCTGCTGCCTCCGCGCATCAACGACGGTGAAGGGCCGGACGGACAGTTCCAGCTCCACGCGGTCGAGCTCCGGCAACTCCAGGCGGCCCACCCTGTCGATCACCGGGAAGCTCTCGGCCAGGTCCGGCAGGAACTCCGCACAGAACTCCGGGACCGCCTCGTCGGGGATGGCCAGGGGGCGCCACCGGCGCAGACGCCCCGCGACCCCCGGGTCCAGCCGGCCGACCGGACTGAGTTCCAGCACGCGATCGGAGATCACCGCGACCAGATCGCCGCGTTCGCCCACGAGTGCGCCGGGCAGCGGGCCGACGGCCTCGTCCCCGGTGGCGGGGACCCCGGCGGCGTCGTCGTCCACCCCGTGTCCACCCGCCGCCTCCGGCGGCACCTCGGCGGTGGCCACCACCACCAGCTCCCCACCGTCCGGGCTCCAGGTGGTCAGCCCGACGCGGCGCGGCGGCCCGGGCACCACGTCGAGCAGCCCGTCGCCGGGGACGATCTCCACGTCCGCCTCGGCCGCGGTGGCGAGCAGAGGCCAGAGGGCGGGCACCTCCGCGTCGCACAGGTCCAGCCACACGCGCGCCTGACGGTGAGTGCGTGCGAGGGCGTCGACGGCCCGGAACCAGCCGGACTGCGCGTGCGACATCCCGCCGTCCCAGCCGTAGCGCAGCCGGTCCCACTCCACGCCCGCCGATTTCCAGCGGCCGCCCTTACCAGGCACCACGATCCGCGCCTTGAGCCGATTGCCCAACCCCGGCTGGACGCCGCTCGGGGCGTCCGGACCGGTGTCGTCCGGCACCAGCGACAGTTGCAGCCCGACCACTGGACTGTCCGTGACCCGCGGCCGGTGCGCGTGCAGGGCCCGCAGCGATTCCTCGGCCTGCCTACGCCACGAGGGGGTCGACATGTCCCGCTGCGCCTGCTCGCCGATGTACAGCATGATCGCCGCCGCGTGCTTGCAGTTCATCGCCACCGGGCAGGAGCACAGTGCGCGCGTGGGCCTGGCCGACCCGTCCGAATCCGGGGGCGTGAGGTGGACCGCCGTGGAATACCACCTCGAGCCGCTGCCCTTGACCTCGGCGGTCAGGCGGTGGCCCTCGGCGCGGTAGGCGATGCGCCGGATCCTGCCGGCGTTCGCGTATCCACGGGCGCGCCCCAGGGCGGCCGAACCCACCAGGGACTCGATCTCGGACTCGGGGACCCACACGTCTGACTGGAGCACGCCGCCAGGCTAGAGGACGACGACGACATCGACTTCCCACACCGGACGCACAGGCCCGCCCCTGTGGAGCGGGACGGGCCTGTGGACACCTGTGCGGACGTGCGCGATCAGCCCTGCTCGGACGATGCCGAGGGCGCAGCCTTCGCCGCAGCCACCCGCCGCGAGAGCGCGTGCTCGGCGAGGATCACGATGCTCACGATGATCGCGCCACCGACCGCGGCGGCCACCACGGCCGGCCAGTTGTCGCCGGGGCCGAACACATCGCCCACCTCGTCGTCACGCCACGGCCACAGGGCGCGCAGGGAACCGATCATCAACCCCACCATGACGATCAACGTGGGCTTGCGGAAGTCCTCCAGGAGCCGGTCGAGGACCTTGACGAACAGGGCGATGCCCACGAAGGCGCCGGCGACGAACACCGCGATGTACGGGATGTTGCGGTCGCTGACCGCGGCCATCGTCGGCACGTACAGCCCCATCGCCATGAGCAGGAACGAGCCGGACATGCCGGGCAGCACCAGCGCACAGATCGCCACGGCCGCGGCGACGAACACCAGGAGGTAGGACGGGTCACCGATGTCGCCGCGGGGCAGGCTCGTCAGGGTGAACGCCAACACCGCGCCCGCCACCAGCAGCAGCGCGAGCACCCAGGTCCGACCGCCCGGGGTCTGGCGCGCCATGGTCAACGGCACGTAGATGCTCGCGGCCACCATGCCCAGGAACAGCCCGCTCGACACCTCCGGGTGGTCGGTGACGAAGTCGCCCAGCACGCCGGCCATGGTGAAGACCATGGCGAGCATGCCCAGCGCGAGCGTTCCGAGCAGCCACCAGTCCGCGTGCCGGAACGCGGCCCGGGTCCGGGCGGAACGATCCTTGCCCAGCACCGCCGAGCGCATCCCGTCGACGATGTGCGAGCCCGTGTCGAGCAGTCGCGGATACACGCCCACGACCAGAGCGACCGTGCCGCCCGAGATCCCCGGGACCAGCTCGGCCATACCGATCAGCGCGCCCCGCAGCACGTTGCCCACGGCCTCGACCGGGCCCGGCCGGCCGGGGACGGGGCTCGCGGGATCCAGGTCGGAGTCCGCAACGGGGTCGTGATGCACCGACTCGGGGTGCGATGGCTCGACAGTCATCCCTCTACTTTCCCCGACACAGCCCGGATCCGGCGAACCGCCACTCGCTCCGTGGCCGTTACTGTGACCGACCCGTCACCGCGAAGGCGACTAGAATCGCACCACCACCAGGACGCGCCCGGGCCGGGAAGGAGAGTGCGGCATGCCGATGCACTACCCGCCGCTCGCCGACGGCACCTACCGCTACGGCGACCGCCCCCGCCCGCTGCCCTCGCCGGTGCCCGGACCCGACCCGTCAGAGCCCGACACGATGCCGCACGTCGGAGAGCCCGACACCCTGCCCTATGCCGGCCCCGGCCTTCCCGGCGAGGGCACACCACCCGAACAGTCCACCGGGGGTTCGCGTCCGAACGGAACCGTCGCCGCCGTGGCGATCGTCGGGGGGCTGGCCCTCGTCGTCGTCGCCGTCGTCACCTACGGACTGTTCGGCGCGGGCGCCGACCGCGGCACCACCACCGACGCCCTCCGCGGCCCCCTCCCGCCGGTCGAACCCGGACCGCAGCAGGCCCCGGGCACCGGCGTGTTCACCGTCGACGGCACGTTCACCGTGGTCTCCACCCCCGGCGAGCCCGTCTCCGGCAACAGCACCGGCTGCGACCTCCCGGTCAGCCTGTCCGACATCGGGGAGGGCACCACCCTCACCCTCATCGAGAGCGACACCGGCCGCTCGGTGCCCGCCATGTTGGCCTACGACGGCGGCGACCTGTCCTCCTGCACGTTCACCTTCGAGTTCCCCGACGTCTCACCGGGGCGGTCGCTCTACCTGATCGAACTCCCCGGTCGCGGCCAGCTCGTCTACAGCGAGGACGAACTGCGCGCCGGCGTGGACATCTCCCTGGGACGGTGAGGCGTCCGCCGCGGCTAGGCTGGGGATATGCCTCGGGCGGCGCGGGGTGTCGCCGTCGCGCCCGGACCGGCGCGGTGGGTGTGACGCGGCGGGTGTGACGCGGCGGGTGTGACGCGGTGGGTGTGACGACGACAACGACGAGACGGGAGGCACGGCGGTGGACCACGGATCCGGACCGGATCACGCGGACGACGACCCGTTCCGTATCCCCAGCGCGGAGAGCCTCGTCGAGGACATCGATCTGGACCCCTACCTCGATCGGCGACACGACCCGCTCGCCGGGCCG
Source organism: Candidatus Dietzia intestinigallinarum (assembly GCA_019119875.1). Classification (GTDB taxonomy): domain Bacteria; phylum Actinomycetota; class Actinomycetes; order Mycobacteriales; family Mycobacteriaceae; genus Dietzia; species Dietzia intestinigallinarum. The sequence goes on from DWWG01000236.1 coordinate 6,392, forward strand.
CTCGGGGAACCCGCGACCGTCGACCCGCAGGCCCCGCCCCTGCTGGTGCTGCGTGACCTGCTGAACGACCCCCGGTTCCCCGAGTTGTTCTCGCGCGCCCTGCGTGGCGCCGACCCGGACTTCCGCGAACTGTTCCCCCGCGACGCCACCCCGGTGCTGCGCGAGTTCGTGCGCGCCATGTCGTGGGCACTGGTGACCACCGAGGAGGCGCGTGGGGACCGGGCGAAGGTCGAGGAGGTCGTCGACTTCGCCCGCCACCTGGGCGCCGACCACCGCAAGCTCGAACTCGCGCCGCGGCACCACCGGCACTTCGGCGAGGCGCTCACCCACACGCTGCGGCACCTCGCCGGGCAGGCCTGGAACGACAAGCTGCACACCACCTTGAGCACCGCATACCGGGTGTTGTCCTCGGCGTTGCAGCAGGGCGCCCGGCAGGAGGACGGTCCCGCGCGCATCGGCGCGACCGTCGTGGACGTGCTGCGCCCCACCCGGGACATCGTGGTGGTGAGGCTGATCAGCGACACCATGATCGACTACCACCCCGGCCAGTACCTGAGCGTGCTCACTCCGTACTCGCCCGGGGTGTGGCGGCGGCTGAGCCCGTCCATCCCGTCCAATCCGGCCGGGCAGATCGAGTTCCACATCCGCGACGTGCCCGGGGGCGCGCTCAGCGGGTCACTCGTCCGCGGTGTCGGGGTGGGCGACCGCTGGGTGCTGGCCCGTCCGCTCGGGATGCTCGAGGTGGATCGCACCGAGCCGTTCCGGGACGTGCTGATGATCGCCGGCGGTACCGGCATCGCGCCCCTGCGCTGCCTGCTGCTGGACATGCTGCGCCACGGCGACAATCCGCGGGTGCACCTGTTCTACGGCGCCCGCTACCCCGGCGACCTGTACGACCTGCCCACGCTCGTCGACCTGGCCTCCACCGCCCCGTGGCTGACCATCCAACCGGTGTCCGAGGAGGACGAGGACCCGTGGTGGGCCGGCCCCCGCCAGGAACTGCCGCGCACGCTGCACCGGCGGCAGACGGGCACGCTCGTCGACGCCGTGACCCGCTGGGGCTCGTGGGCCGACCGCCAGGTGATCGTCTCCGGCTCCCCGGACATGCTGCGCGCCACCGTCCGCGGGATGGTCGAGGTCGGCACCCCGCGGGAGAACATCAGCTTCGACCGGCCCTGAGCTCAGGCCCGCGCGTCCCCGGCAGGCCAGCGCGACTCCGGCAGGTCCGCGCGTCGTTTAGGTGGCACCACTGCGGGAAAACTGGCGAAATCTCACGGTGGTGCCACCAAACTTCTCCGTCAAGCCACCAAACCCGAAGCGGCAGCGTCGGCGACGGGTGCGGAGCCGGGCTTCAGGGGTGCCGCGGGCCGGGACGGGCGGGTCAGTGGTGAATCAGAGCCCGCCGGCGTCCTCGGTGCCCCTGGGCGCGTCGCCGCCGTCACCGTCCTGAGTTCCGTTGCCGGTGGTGGTCTCCTCGGTGGTGGGGGACTCCGAGGTCCCCGTGGTGGGGCTCGTGGTGGGGCTGGTGGGACTCGTCGTACGGCTGGTAGTGGGGCTCGTCGTGGTGGGGCTGGTCGTCACACCGCACGGCTGGAACACACGCCGGAAGCGGTCGGGCACGCCCAGTTCCTCGAGCTGTTCGCGGCACACGTCCGAGGTCGGGGCGGCCAGGAACGTCCAGCTGTCGTCGCGCCACGTGTACAGCTCGATGTCTCCGCCCGCGCGGGTGACGAGCAGGAACTGTGGATCGCACTCACGGACCACCGTGCCCCGGCCGATGGAGTCCTCGACGAAGCCCGGCGTGCAACGCTCCGCGGCGCTCGGCGGGCCGGTCGTGGTGGGCGTGGTCGGGGTGGGGGTGCTGCGCGTGGTCGAGGTGACCGTCGACTGCGCTGTCGTGGTGGGCACGGCTGTCGGGTTCTCGCCACTGTTCCGGGAGGTCAGCCACACCACCGCCCCGGCCACCAGCACCACGGCGAGCAGGGCCGCGACGATCATCCACGGTGTCGAGCTGCGGCCGCCGTCGTCGTCCCGGCCGCCGTCCTCGCCGTCATCTCCGGGGCCGTCGGGCGGGGGGACGTCACCGGGCGGCGGGCTGTCGCCCGGCGGGTGGTCACCGGCTGCCGGGTAGCCGCCAGCCGGGTAGCCGCCAGCCGGGTAGCCGCCGGGGCCGTCCTCGTACCTGGACCACGCCGTCGACCCCGTCCCCGCCCCGACCGGAGGAAGGCTCTGGGTCGGCGGATCGGTGGGCGGGAGCTGCTCGGTCGGCGGATCGGTGGGCGGGAACTGCTCCGTGGGTGGGTCGGCAGGCGGGTCGGTGGGCGGTAGCTGCTCGGTGGGCGGGTCTGCATCGCCGCCGTCACGCGGGTCTCGCGGCTCCCCGGACTCGCCCGCGTCCCCCGGCTCGTGCGCGTCCTCGGGGTCGCGCGGGTCTCTCGGGTCGCGCGGGCCGGTCACTGCGCCACCCCCGCGGCCGGCTCCTCGGTGATCCGCCCGTTCGCGAGCACGGGGATCGCCTCACGGACGCGGGTGACCTCGTCGTCGTCGACATCCACCACCAGCAGTCCCGAGCCCTGCGACGCCATCTCCTCACGCACCGACCCGTCGGGCCCCACGAGCAGCGAGTGCCCGATTCCGGTGGGCGCGCCCTTCTTGACCTCGACCCCCTCGACGGCCGGGTCGGCCTGGTCCACGGCGAGCAGGAACGTCGTGGCATCGAGCGCGCGGGCCCGGGCGAGGAGCCTCCACTGGTCGACCTTGCCGGGACCCGATCCCCACGACGCGCTGCACAGGGTCAGGCGGGCGCCTTCGGCTGCGAGTCGCCGGTACTGGCCGGGGAAGCGGATGTCGTAGCAGACGCTGAGCCCGATCCCCACGCCGTCGACGCTGATCACGTGGGTGGTGTCGCCGGCGGAGACCGTGTCCGATTCGGCGAATCCGAACGCGTCGAACAGGTGGATCTTGTCGTATCCCAGGTGGAGGTCGCCGCTGAGGTCGCCGCCGGAGGCTTCCGCACCGCGCCCCGCAGGTCCGGTGACAAGGAGGGTGTTGTGGACCCGTCCGCCCCGTGCGGGGGTGAACATGCCGACGACGACGACGACCCCCTGCTCCCGCGCGACCTCCGCCACCGACGTGGCCCACGGGCCGTCAAGGGGCTCGGCGATCTCGTCCAGTCGGCCTGCCCCGAACGCCCGCATGGTGGCCTCGGGGAACACCACGATGCGGGCCCCGCGGGCTGCGGCCTCGGCCACCCGCTCACGGACCTGACGCAGGTTGTCCTGCGGGTCGCGTCCGGACAGGATCTGGGCGGCGGCGATGCGCACGGCGGGCCTCCTCGTCGGCTGCGGTGGACTACTCGACGGTACCCTCCCGGCGGCTGCAGGTTATGCGCCCTGGAGGTCGAGCACACGGACCCTATGCGGCAAATCGGCAACCTGCAGAGTGCCCAACCCGCCGGTCGGGCGCTGCGATACCGGATGGGCGGGACAGTCCGGCTGCTCAGTCCTCGTCGTCGCGCCGGTGGCGGTCGTCTCGCTGGTGGCGGGGCTGCCAGACCACCACGGAGGTGGAGCGGGGCACGTGCACCAGCTCTCCGGAGCGTTCCGGTCGCCGCTGCAGCTCCGCGACCTCGTCGAGGAGGTCCCGGACCCGGGCGCGCAGGGCATCGACCTGGTTGGTCAGTTCGATGATCCGTTTGATGCCGGCGAGGTTGACGCCCTCCTCCTGGCTGAGCCGCTGCACCTCGCGCAGCATCGCCACGTCGCGAAGGGAGTACCGGCGGCCGCCACCCCGGGTCCGTTCGGGGGTGACGATGCCCAGCCGGTCATAGGTGCGAAGCGTCTGGGCGTGCAGCCCGGACAGCTCCGCGGCCATGGAGATCACGAGCACGCTGTCGTCGGGACCCAGGTCGTCGACGTCCAGCCGGGGGTTCATGCCGACCCGGCCCAGCCCGACCGTGGATCGAAGCCGGCCGCGCGCAGTGCCTCGTCGTAGGCGGCGAGTTCGGCCTCTGCCATCCCGGCGGGGGGCGTTGCCACCCGGAGTGTGACCTTGAGGTCACCGGTTCCGGACTTGCGTGCGATTCCCCGTCCGCGGACCCGCAGGATCTGGCCGTCCCGTGAGCCGGCGGGCACCTTGACGGTGACCCGACCGGTCAGGGTCGGCACGGACACCTGGGATCCCCGGACGAGCTCGGGGTAGGACACCGGCAGGTCGAGCAGCAGGTCGGCGCCGTCGCGGTCGAACACCGCGTCCTTCTGGACGGTGACGGTCACGTACAGGTCGCCCGACGGGGCGCCGCGGAAGCCGGCCTCCCCCTGGCCCGACAGCCGGATGCGCTGGCCGTCGGAGACTCCCGCCGGCACCTTGACGTTGATCGTGCGGGTGCGGTCGGTGACGCCGCTGCCGGCGCAGTCGGGGCACGGGTCGTCGATCTTGGAGCCGGTGCCGCCACAGTCGGGGCAGGGCTCCGCGAACCCGAACGCGCCCTGGCTGCGCTGTGTGACCCCGTTGCCGTGGCAGGTGCCGCACACCTTGGGGCTGGTCCCGGGCCTGGCGCCGCTACCGTGGCAGGTCAGACACGGCGAGGCGGACGAGAGCTTGATCTGGACCGTCTCGCCGAGCGCGGCCTCGCGGAAACTGAGCGTGAGCGCGGTCTCGACGTCCTGGCCGCCGCGCGGGCGCTGCGCCCGACCACGTCCGGCTCCGCCGCCGCGGGCCTGGTTGAACAGCCCTCCGAACAGGTCCGAGAACCCTCCGGCGCCGCCGCCCGGGGCTCCGCCGCCGAACAGGTCGCCCAGGTCGAAGTCGCCGGTGGTGGTGTAGGCGCCACCCGGCGGGCTGAACCTGCCGAAGCCTCCCGAGGAGACCTGCTCCCGGAACTCGTCGTACTCCTTACGTTTGGCGGGGTCGCCGATGACGTTGTTGGCCTCGCTGACGCGCTTGAACTTCTCCTCGGCCGCGGTGTCGCCCGGGTTGGAGTCCGGGTGGTTCTCGCGGGCGAGCTTTCGGTACGCCTTGCGGATCTCGTCCTGCGTGGCGCTCTTGGAGACGCCCAGCTCGGCGTAGTAGTCCTTCTCGACCCATTCGCGCTGGTTCACCAGACGCCTCCTTCCTGTGGTTGTTCGTTGTACGTGACCTGCCTCCGAGTTTTGCAGGTTTCCAGCGGTGTGCGGGTGCAGTCCGCCCAGTGCGATTCACACTGAACGGCCCGCACCCGCACCATCCGTCCGGGCTGTCGGCACGTCCCGTGCCGTCAGTCTCGTCGTGTCAGCGGACGATGACCATCGCTGTACGCAGGGTCCGCTCGCCCATCCGGTATCCCTTGCGCAGGACCGTTCCGAGCACGGGCTCGCCGCCGGACGACTCGTCCTGCACGGCCTCGTGCACGTTCGGGTCGAAGGGATCCCCCTCCTCGCCGAACTGCTCGACACCTTGTGATGCCAACAGCGCCACCATCTTGTCGGCGAACGCCTTGAGCGGGCCGTCCTCGAGATCGCCGTGCTCGCGTGCCCGGTCGAGATCGTCGACCACCGGCAGCAACTCGGACAACAGTCCCGCGCGAGCCTGCTCGATGCCGACGGTGCGCTCGCGGTCCATGCGGCGGCGGTAGTTGGCGAACTCCGCCGACACCCGCTGAAGGTCCGAGGTCAGTTCGTCGACCTTGTCCTGCAGGGCGACGGTCTCGTCCTCGGGCTCGCCGGCCTCGCCGTTCCCGGCCGCGGCGGGCTCGGCCTCGCCGTTCCCGGCCGCGGCGGCAGCGACGGGCTCGGCCGCCGCGGCCTCGTCGATCGCCTCGGCGACGTCGACGGTCTCGGCGTCGCCTCCGGCCCAGGCCGCCTTGTCGGTTTCCGGTCCGTCAGCGTGGGGCGAGGTCACTTGGACTCGCTTCCGGTCTCGTCCTCGTCGACGACTTCGGCGTCCACCACGTCGTCATCCGAGGAGGCGGCACCCTCGCCGGCCTCGGCACCCTCGGCCGCGGAGGCCTCGTAGATCGCCTGTCCGACGGCCTGGGCCTCGGTGTTGACCTTCTCGACGGCGGACTTGATCGCGTCGACGTCGGTGCCCTCGAGAGCGGTCTTGGCCTCGGCGATCGCGGCCTCGAGCGTGCCCTTCTTGTCGGCCGGGATCTTGTCCTCGTTCTCCGAGACGAACTTCTCCGTCTGGTAGATCGTGGACTCGGCCTGGTTGCGGGCGTCCGCCTCCTCGCGACGCTTGGCGTCCTCGGCGGCGTGCTCCTCGGCGTCCTTGATCATCTGATCGATCTCCTCCTTGGACAGGCCGGAGCCGTCCTGGATCACGATCGTGTTCTCCTTGCCGGTGCCCTTGTCCTTGGCGGTGACGTGGACGATGCCGTTGGCGTCGATGTCGAAGGTGACCTCGACCTGCGGCACGCCACGGGGCGCGGGCGCGATGCCGGCGAGTTCGAACGAGCCGAGCAGCTTGTTCTGTGCCGCCATCTCACGCTCGCCCTGGAAGACCTGGATCTGCACCGACGGCTGGTTGTCGTCCGCCGTGGTGAAGGTCTCCGAGCGCTTGGTGGGGATGGTGGTGTTGCGCTCGATGAGCTTGGTCATGACGCCGCCCTTGGTCTCGATGCCCAGCGACAGCGGGGTCACGTCGAGCAGGAGGACGTCCTTGACCTCACCACGGAGCACGCCGGCCTGCAGCGCGGCGCCCACGGCCACGACCTCGTCCGGGTTGACGCCCTTGTTGGGCTCCTTGCCGCCGGTCAGGTCCTTGACCATCTCGGTGACGGCGGGCATACGGGTGGAGCCACCGACGAGCACGACGTGGTCGATGTCGCTGACCGGCACGTCGGCGTCCTTCAGGACGGCCTGGAAGGGCTTCTTGGCGCG
>DWWG01000237.1 GCA_019119875.1 Candidatus Dietzia intestinigallinarum
CCGAGCGCGGTGAGCGTCTCGATGAGGACCGCGGTCTGGACGGTCATGTGGATCGAACCGGCGATCCGGGCGCCGGCCAGCGGCTGCTCGGCCGCGTACTCCTCGCGCAGCGCCATCAGACCGGGCATCTCGTGCTCGGCGAGGCGGATCTGCTTGCGGCCCGCCTCCGCGAGCGACAGATCCGCCACCTTGAACTCGACACCGTTGACGGACTGCACCTGCAGATCAGCGGACATGTGTGCGACCAGCTCCTCGTAGATCTCTGTGAAGACTTCCGCACCACACTAGCGCCGAGCTCCCCCGCACCGGCGGTCCGGTCGCCGGCTCAGGTCACCGGTCGCCGACGCGGGTCCGGAAGACCGTGGCCCCCCGCTCACCGGTCAGCGTGACCGAGCCCGTGGACGCGGGCACCCAGCAGGCGCCCCCGGCCCGCAGGGTGTCGACCGACTCGTCGTCGTCGACACACACGGTTCCCGAGGTGCACAGCAGCACCTCCGGCCCCTCGGGGCGCCACGTGACCGGCCCCGACCCCACCGGGAGATCGATCCGGGACAGCGCGAAGTCGGGCTCCGGCGTGGGATAGTCGACCTCGCCCGGGATGCCCCTGTCCGCCGGCCGCGCCTGCACCGTGGGATCGACCAGGGGCGAGAACTCGAGCACCCGCATCAGCTCGGGAACGTCCACGTGCTTGGGGGTCAATCCGCCGCGCAGGACGTTGTCCGAGTTGGCCATGACCTCCACCCCGACCCCGCGCAGGTAGGCGTGGAGCTGCCCCGGCCCCAGGTAGACGGCCTCGCCCGGATGGAGGACGACCCGGTTGAGGAGCAACGCCGCGAGCACTCCCGGATCGGTGGGGTACCGCTCCGCGAGCTCGGTGACGGTGGCGGCGACGGCGGCCCAGGGCGCGTCCACCCCGTGCGCGGTCAGATAGCCGACGGCCCCACCGACCAACTCCGTCACGTTCTCCTCGAGCGCGCCGTGCGGCATCGTCACGAACGTCGTGAACACCGCCCTCATCCCCTCGGCGTCCGGCTGGCCGGCCAGCATGTCGCGGAAGGGGCGCAACGCGGCCACGTCGAGTGCGTCGAGCAGGGCGATCGTGCGCTCCACTGGCCGGAAACCGACCAGGGCGTGGAACTCGGTCAGGGCGACGAGGATCTCGGGCTTGTGGTTGACGTCCCGGTAGTTGCGGTCCGCCGCGTCCACGGCGATCCCCCGGGCGTCCTCGGCCGCATACCCCTCGCGGGCCTTCTCCGGCGACGGGTGGGCCTGCAGCGACAACGCCTGCTCCGCGGAGAGCAGCTTGACCAGGAACGGCAGTCCCCCGCCGAACTCGTCCATGACCCTGCCGCCCAGTTCACGCTGCGGGTCCGCTGCGATCCTGGCGTCGAGCGCCCGGCCGTCCGTGCACAGCGACGAACCGGAGTCATGCGCACCGAACCAGTGTTCGGCGACGGGATGAGGAGCCGGGGAGGCGGTCCCGCACATCTCGGGGAGAGCCGTCCGGGAGCCCCAGGCGTAGGCCTGGACCACCGGGCTGAGAGCCACCACTGACCTACAGCCTCCCGACGAGGAGATACGCGGCCGACAATTCGGTCCGGGCCATGAACGCGGCCACCTTTCCGCTCAACGGGGCCGGAGCGCCCCCGGCCGTGTCCCGACCACGGTCGGTGACCCACTCGACATCCGCGAGCGGGCCCGCGGCCAGCCGGACGAGCTCCTCGTCCGCGCCCAACACCATACCGAGGTGCCGCACGGGCAGGTCCTCCCGCGGCCCGTCCAGTTCCTCATCGTGGAAGAGGTCCGCCATCGGGTCAACCGGTGGCCGGCCCCGGGCGCGCTCGGACTGCGCCCGCACCGCGTCGGCGACCGAGGTCGAGGCGGTGACCCGTCCGACGTCGCAGAACGCCGCCACCGCCCTGTCACACACCGCCGCCGACACCGCATCCGCGTGGATCCACACCAGCGGATCACGCCCGGCCACCGACGTGGCCAGGAGCTTGGCCGGGTTGACCGGGGTCGCGAGCTCGGGGCCGAGGCTCTGAAGTTCCGCGTCGATCGCCTCGGCCGCCGCGGTGACGTCGAGCCCCTGCGCGCCCAGCGCGGTGAGCACCGCCATCCCGGCGGCGACGTGACGGAGGAATCCGCGATGCGGCGGCAGGTACGGCAGCGGCTCGAGCCAGAGGGCCCGGCCACGGCCGGACTCGGCCACCGGGCCCTCCCTCGGCACGTCCACGACCACGGCGGCACCCCGACCGGCCGCGGCGTCGACGGCCGCCGCCAGGCCCGGATCCCCCGCGTCATCCCCGGAGACCAGCACGACGTCGAGTGCCCCCACCCAGGCCGGGAGCGTGTGGGCCACCACCAGCGGCGGCACGGTGGGTCCGCCGACGGCCTCCGCCAGCGCCGAGACCGCCGCGGCCGCCTGACGGGCCCGGGTCGACCGACCGCCGACCCAGACCATCGCCCTCGGCCGCATCCCGTCGAGCTCCGCGAGCGCCCCCGCCTCCACCGCGGTCGCGACCGCCCGGACCTGTGCGCCCCCCATGGAGGCGTGCAGGAGGGCCCCGGTCGCGTCGCCGTCGCGGAGCGCCCCGGGGTCGTCGAGATCGATCCCGCCGGTTCCGGTACCGCTCGTCAGATCAGGCACGGACGATCGCGAGGACCTCGTCGACCACGGCGTCGACACCCTCGCTGGTCGGCGCCTCGGCGTTGAGTCGCAGGAGTGGCTCGGTGTTGGAGGCGCGCAGGTTGAACCAGGCGCCGTCGCCCAGTTCCACGGTCACCCCGTCGAGACGGTCCACGGAGGTCGCGCGGTCCGCGAACGCGTTCTCGACCGCCTCCATCCGCTCGACCTGGGCCTCGGCGGAGTCCAGAGTCGAGTTGATCTCGCCCGAGGCGGCGTAGGTCGTGTACTCGGCCATCAACTCCGACAGCGTGCAGTCGTGCTCGCCCAGCGCGGCGAGGACGTGCATCGCCGCCAGCATCCCGGAGTCGGCGCCCCAGAAGTCCCGGAAGTAGTAGTGCGCCGAGTGCTCGCCGCCGAACACCGCGCCGGTGTCCGCCATCTGCGCCTTGATGAAGCTGTGTCCCACCCGGGTGCGGACGGCCACGCCCCCCTTGCGCTCGACGAGCTCGGGCACCGCGTGGGAGGTGATGAGGTTGTAGATGATCGTGGCGCCGGGCTCCTTGGCGAGCTCCCGCTCCGCCACGAGCGCGGTGATGGCCGACGGGGCGACGGGCTCGCCGCGCTCGTCAACCACGAAGCAGCGGTCCGCGTCACCGTCGAACGCCAGGCCGATGTCGGCGCCGCTGGAGCGGACCAGGTTCTGCAGGTCCACGAGGTTGGCCGGCTCCAGCGGATTGGCCTCGTGGTTGGGGAAGTTCCCGTCCAGCTCGAAGTACAGCGGGACGATCTCCAGCGGCAGACCGCCGAGAACCGCGGGAACGGTGTGCCCGCCCATACCGTTGCCGGCGTCCACGGCCACCGTCAGCGGGCGGATGCCCGACAGGTCGACCAGCTCGCGCAGGTACGCGCCGTAGCCCGCCAGGACGTCACGCTCCGACGAGGTGCCCGGGGCGCCGTCGAACTCCGGCACGCCGTGGATCACCTCCTCGGCGATCGTCTGCAGCCCGGATTCCTGTCCGACGGGCTTGGCCCCGGCGCGGCACAGCTTGATGCCGTTGTACGCCGCCGGGTTGTGGCTGGCGGTGAACATGGCGCCGGGGCAGTCGAGCAGCCCCGAGGCGTAGTACAGCTGATCGGTGGAGGCCAGGCCGATCGTCACCACGTCCAGCCCCTGGGCGGTCACGCCGTCCGCGAAGGCGGCCGACAGCGACGGGGAGGAGTCACGCATGTCGTGGCCGATCACCACGGTGCCCGCCCCTTCCGAGCGCATGAGGCGGGCGAACGAGGCACCGACCTCGCGGACGAAGTCCTCGTCGATCTGTTCGCCGACGAGACCACGGACGTCGTAGGCCTTGATGACTGCTCGGACGGACTCGGCGCTGCGTGCCACGTGTCTGCTCCAGGAATGAGACGGATAAGGATGATGTCTGCGACCCTACCCGCGGCCACCCTCTCGGCGGATCACCCTGACGGGTGGGGGCTCAGCCGGCCCCGGGTCCGGGCTCCGCGGCCTCGTCGTCCACCTCGACGGCCCCGCTGCCGGTGGCGCCACCGGCGTCCTGCACGACCCGCAGGTGGGGGCGTCCCGTCGGGATCTCGGGCTCGTCCTCGGGGAACATCGGGCCCGGGTCGGACACGCCCAGGCGACGCAGACGGTCGGCGTCGACCAGGGCGGCCCCGGTGCGGCGACCGCCGACCGGCCCGCCGGTGACGGCGTCCAACAGCGCCGTGAGATCGGAGTCCTCGGCGGAGGTGTCGATGTCCGGGTGCCGGACCAGGTCCCAGCCCCGCGGGGCGGTGATCCGCAGGGCGTGCGCGGCGCACAGGTCCCACGCGTGCGGCTCCTGCACCGCCGGCAACGGGCCGACCACGGCCGTGGAGTCCGCGTAGACGTAGGTGAGCGTGGCCACCGCACGATTGGGGCATCCCGGACGGCAGCAACGACGGTTCTCACTCACGAGATCCCAGCGTAGCCGTGACTGCCGACAGACCGGGCCGCGACCCGCCCACACCCGGCGGACCGACAACCCCGGGCGGCCCGCCGACCTCTCCCGACGACGGGCGCCACATCGGGACGACCCGCGCGGACCGGTCCGGCCCGGCGGGAGCCCGCGGGGCTATCCTCGCGCCATGACCCCCAGCGCTCAGGTTCCCGGACGGCCTCCGACAGGGACCGCGATCCCCGGCGCCGGCCAGACCGACGTGTGCGCGGGCAGCCGGATCTCGGTCGGCGACTTCCCCGGCGACCCGGGGCGGAGCGGGCCCCGTGTTGTCACCTCCCGCCGCGCCGAACGACGTGGACACGGCCCCCGCGGCCCGATCCTGCCGCCGGAGGTCCCGCGGTGGCGCAGCCGGTCCGCGGAGTTCGACGCCGCCGCGCTGGAGGCTTTCGCCGAGATCGATCAGCACTGGCATGCACAGCTGGTGCACCTCGACCTGGCCGTGGACATGGTGCCGCGGATGCGGCTGCGCCCCGGCGAGACGTGGCCGGAGGAGGTCGTGGCCGACGGGGACGTCCCCCTCGCGCGGCTCGTCCCGGCGGGAGTGGACCGCAGCGGACAGCCCACCCGCGCCCGGCTCGTCCTGTTCCGCAAACCGCTGACCCGCCGCGCCCCCGACGCCGACGACCTGCGGGACCTCATCTACTCGGTGCTGGTCGAGCTGGTGTCACAGCATCTGGAGATCTCCCCCGACGAGGTGGAGTCCGGCCCCGACGGCCACTGAGCCCCCGGGACACACCGGGCGCGGGCCGGAGGGCCCCGGAAAATGAACTCTGACCGTCCGGTGGGACGGTCAGTGGGATGCGACCGGGGCGTGCCCGGCCGGTGTGGGTGATTCGGCGCGACTCACATCGCGGCTTCGCGCTTGATCCGGCGCCGCTCGCGCTCGGACAGGCCTCCCCAGATGCCGAATCGCTCATCATTGGCCAGCGCGTACTCGAGGCACTCGGCCTTGACCTCGCAGCCGGTGCAGATCTTCTTGGCCTCACGGGTCGAGCCGCCCTTCTCGGGGAAGAACGCCTCCGGGTCGGTCTGCGCGCACAGTGCGCGCTCCTGCCAACCCTCCTCCTGGTCCTCGACGAACAGGCCGGGAACTCCGAGGTCGACCAGGGCCGGGTCGGGTCCCGCCACGGTGCGTGCCTGTCGATCCACGGTCATCCCTTCATGTAGAGGTGCTGGGTGCTTGAATATTCGCTCGCAGACTTACGGTGCGTCTGATCGGTCACCCACCAGGGAATGACACACCTGTGATTACACACATGCAAGCCGCCAAGGTCAAGCGAAATCAGCGTTACCTAGCATTTCTCATACTCGGGTACCCCTCCTGACACGCCGGGAAAACTGTGGCGTAGGACACGTCCGGTCGGGCCGGCTCGCGCCGCAACCGCCGCCCCGGCCACCACGTCACCCACTGCGCCCACCACCCCGCCGCAGCCGGTCACTACCCTTGGCACCCGTGAGGATCTGTGTTCTGGCCGGTGGCGTCGGTGGCGCCCGTTTCCTGCTCGGCGCCCGCCGACTTCTCGGACTGGACGAGGTGACCGCACGTGCGGACTCCCCGCACCGGATCGACGCGGTGGTCAACGTCGGGGACGATGCGTGGATGCACGGCGTCCGCATCTGCCCGGACCTCGACACCTGCATGTACACCCTCGGCGGCGGGATCGACCCCGACCGCGGGTGGGGGCACGCCGACGAGACCTGGAACTGCCGCGACGAGCTGGCCGCCTACGGCGTGCAGCCCGACTGGTTCGGCCTGGGCGACAAGGACCTGGCCACCCATCTGGTCCGCACCCGGATGCTCGACGCCGGCTACCGACTCACCGACGTGACCGAGGCGCTGTGCGCCCGCTGGAACCCCGGCGTCACCCTGCTGCCCGTCACCGACGAACGGTGCGAGACCCACGTCGTGGTGGCCGGGGACGAGGACGGAACCGGGCCCTCGGACGCGCCCGCCGCCGACGCCGGGGACGCACCCGCCACCGGCCCGCGCGCCATCCACTTCCAGGAGTGGTGGGTCAAGCACAGGGCGCAGCTGCCCGCCTCCGGCTTCGTCCACATCGGAGCCGACCAGGCCCGCCCCACCCCGGAGACGCTCGAGGCGATCTCAGCCGCGGACCTCGTCGTCGTCGCCCCCTCCAACCCCGTGGTCTCCGTCGGCGCGATCCTCGCGGTGCCCGGCATCCGCGCCGCGCTGCGCCGCACCGGCGCCCCGGTTGTCGGCGTGAGTCCCGTGATCGGAGGTGCCGTCCTGCGCGGCATGGGCGACGCCTGCCTGGACGCGATCGGCGTGGAGACCGACGCGCTGGCCGTGGCCCGGCACTACGGAGCGCGATCGGGCACCGGCCTGCTCGACGGCTGGCTGGTGGCCCCCGGCGACGGACCCGGGGGATCCGACACCGCACCGGTGGACGTGGACGGCATCCCGGTCCGGGAGGCGCCGCTGCTCATGACCGACCCCGACGCGACCGCCGACATGCTCACCGCCGTCATCGCCCTGGCGGGCCTCGACCTCCCCGGAGCGTCCCGATGACCGACGGCGCGATCCCCGAGATCCGACGCTGGACAGCCGAGCACGCCGCTCCCGCCGACGTCACGATGTGGGCCCCGGACGGGCTGCCCGAGTTCCGGCCCGGCGACGACCTGGCGGGCGTCCTCGCCGAGGCGCTGGTGGCCGACCCGCGCGGCCTCGTCGACGGCGACGTGGTGGTGCTGACCTCGAAAGTCCTGTCCAAGACCGAGGGTCGGATCGTGCCCGCCCCCGCCGACCCCGAGGCCCGCGACGAGCTGCGCCGGCGTCTCGTCGAGGCCGAGTCGGTACGCGTGGTGGCGCGCGTCAACCGCACGCTCATCACCGAGAACAGGCTCGGGATCGTGCAGGCCGCCGCGGGGGTCGACGGCTCCAACGTGGAATCCGGCGAGCTGGCGCTGCTGCCGTCCGACCCCGACGCCTCCGCCGCCGCCCTCGTCGCCGATCTGCGCCGGCTCACCGGCGCGCGTGTGGCCGTGATCGTCACCGACACGATGGGTCGGGCGTGGCGCACCGGGCAGATCGACATGGCGATCGGCGCCGCAGGCATCCGGGTGTCGGTGGGATACGACGGCGCAGTGGACCGCCAGGGCAACGAACTGCTGGTGACCGACGTGGCCGTGGCCGACGAGATCGCGTCCGCCGCCGATCTGGTCAAGGGCAAGCTGGGCGCGCGGCCGGTCGCCGTGGTGCGGGGCCTGGCGCACCTGGTGCTCGACGACGAGGGCGCCCCGGGCGAGCGCGACGACGACGACGAGGGCACCGAAGGCGCGCGCGACCACGACAGAGCCGACGTCCCCCGCCGGGCGCGCGATCTCGTGCGGGACGGAGAGTTCGACCTGTTCCGGCTCGGTACCGCCGAGGCGCTGGCGCAGGGACGGCGTGAGGCTGTTCCCGCCCGCCGCTCGGTGCGCCGTTTCTCCGATGATCCGGTCGACCCCGAGGCACTGGCCGAGGCCGTCGCGGACGCGCTGACGGCGCCGGCTCCGCATCACAGCTCGCCGATCCGGTTCGTCCGCGTGACCGGGCAGGCGCGCGTGCGGATGCTCGACGCCCTGCGTGAGGACTGGGAACGCGACCTGCGGGCCGACGGGCACACCGGCGACGTCCTGGCCCGACGGCTGAGCCGCGGCGACATCCTGCGCACCTGCCCCGAGTTGATCGTGCCGTTCGTCGACGACGCCTCCGGCGCGCACGACTACCCCGACGAACGGCGGGCGGCCTGCGAGGAGACGATGTTCACCGTCGCCGGCGGGGCCGCCGTGCAGTCCCTCCTGGTGGCGTTGGCCGCACGCGGGCTGGGCTCGTGCTGGATAGGGTCGACCATCTTCGCGGCCGGCACCACACGCAGCGCACTCGATCTGCCGGAGACCTGGCGGCCGCTCGGCGCGGTGGCCGTGGGTGTGCCGGCCGAGCCGGTGGCGGCGCGGGAGCCTCGATCGGCCGGGGATGCGTATCTGACGATCGGGTGAGGCGTTCGCCGGAGGCGAGCCGTCTCTGCCCGGGCTCACGACGCCTATCGGACTGCGCGCCACCCATCGAAACACGCGCCACCCATCCGATTACACGCTGCCGAGGCTCACCACACCCACCGCACTGCGCGCCACCCATCGAAACTCGCTGCCGAGGCTCACCACACCCACCGGACTACGCGCCACACATCGAAACACGCGCCACCTAGCGGGTCCGCTAGGTGCGACGCATCCCGATAGGCGGAGTGTGCAGGCGGCCGGCCGGGCTGCACGCCTACATGTCGGTGGAGTAGCGGATGCCGCCGTCGGGGATCTCCACTCCCGGCCACACGCGGGCCCCGCGCAGCAGCTCGCACCGGGCACCGACCACTGCGCCGTCGCCGATCACGCCGTCGCGAACCAGCGCGCGGTGCCCGATCTGCGCACCGAAGCCGATGATCGACCGCTCGACGGTGGCGCCGGCCTCGATCCGGGCACCGTCGAACACCACCGCCCCGTCCAGTCGCGCCCCGGCACCGATCTCGGCGCCCCGGCCCACGACCGTGCCGCCCACCAACACAGCACCGGCCCCGACGCCGGCGCCCTCGTGCACCAACGCCTCCCCCTCGCGACCGGACAGAGCCGGCGAGGGCGCGATGCCCCGCACAAGGTCCGAGGAGCCGCGGACGAAATCCTCCGGGGTGCCCATGTCGCGCCAGTAGGCCGAGTCGACGAAGCCGTACACGCGCTTGCCCTCGGCGAGCAGCTGCGGGAACGTCTCACGCTCCACCGAGACGGGGACGCCGTCCGGGATCTGCTCGATGATCTCGCGGCGGAACACATAGCAACCGGCGTTGATCTGGTCGGTCGGCGGATCCTGGGTCTTCTCGAGGAACTCCTGGACCCTGCCGTCGTCGTCGGTCGTGACGCAGCCGAACGCCCGCGGATCGGAGACGCGGACCAGGTGCATGGTCAGGTCGGCCTTCTTGGCGTGGTGCATCTCCAGCACCTGTCGCAGGTCCGTGCCGCCCAGCACGTCGCCGTTGAAGACCATGACCGTCGAGGCCTTGACCTCACCCAGCACGTTGCGGATGCCGCCGCCGGTGCCCAGGGGTTCGGCCTCCACCACGTACGAGATCTCCAGATCCAGATCCGAGCCGTCACCGAAGTGCTCCTCGAACACCTCGGCCTTGAACGAGGTCCCCAGCACCACACGGCGGATACCGGCGGCACGGATCCGCGAGAGCAGATGCGTGAGGAACGGCAGCCCCGCCGTCGGCAGCATCGGTTTGGGTGCCGAGATGGTCAGGGGCCGCAGGCGGGTCCCCTTGCCGCCTACCAGCACGACCGCCTCGGTGTCCACGAGGAGATCGTCGTCCGTGGTGCTCCCGGAGATCGTCGAGGTCACGTGAAAGCTCCTGCATGTCGTGGGCCCGTCGGGCGCGCTCTGGCGTCCCCGGATGGACCGGTGGTGGAATCGTCTCGTCCGCCCGGCTAGCGCAGGGCGCGCTCGGCCGACCGTATGGCGAGGCGGCACCGCAGCTCCAGTCCCGCCTTGAGGGCCCAGCGTATCGGCGCCCGCCACGCCCCCGGGTGCCGGTCCGCCTGGAACAGATACGCGCTGCGGTGGTGGGCCCGGAGCGTGAACTCCGGAACCGTCCTGGCCGCGTGCCCCCGGTCGTGGTGGATGACCGACGACGGCACGTACACGTTCTGCCAGCCGGCCCGACCGAGCCGGTCACCCAGGTCGACGTCCTCCATGTACATGAAATAGCGCTCGTCGAACCCCCCGAGCGCATCGAACGCCGACCTCCGCAGCAGCAGGCACGAGCCGGACAACCAGCCGGCGGCACGCTCGGTGTCCATCCGCTCGTCGTCGAGATACCGCGCCGTCCACGGGTTTCCCGGCCACACCGGGCCGAGAACCGCGTGCCCGATCCCCGAACCGAGCCGCGGCACCGACCGCGCCGAGGGGTACACCGACCCGTCGGCCTCGGCGATCCGCGGACCGAACGCGCCGCCGCGTGGCCACCGCCTCGCCGCGGCGAGCAACTCGTCGACCGAGCCGGGCTCGAAGGACACGTCCGGGTTCACCACGAGCACGAACTCCTGGTCGAACTCGTCGGGACGGGCGGAGATCTCCGTCACGGCCCGGTTGATCGCGGTCCCGTACCCGAGGTTCCCACCGGTCGGGAAGAACTCCGCGAACTCGCATGCGTCCGCGACCGACTCGGGCACACCGTCCTCCGAGCCGTTGTCGGCCATCACCAGCCCGACCGGTCGGGTGGTGGCCGCGGGCAACGTCTCGACGAAGGTACGGAGATGATCACCGGGAGAGTAGGTCACCGTCACGACGGGTAGTCGGCTCGTCACGCGGTCCACCCTACGACTCGCGGCGCCGATTCCGACGCCCGGCGCGCGGCGCGGTAGCGTGGGGAAATCTTGAACCGCCGTGTCACGGCGCGCAGAACTCGACGAGAAGGACGGTGGATGAGCGCCGAGCAGCCAGGGACGCCCCACCGCGCCCACAGCCGGGCGCGTGGCCGACGCCGTGCCACTCCCAGCCCGCTCCCCGGGCGCATCGGACGGGCCCTCGCCTCGGTCGTCGCGGTGCTCTGCCTCGTGGTCACCGGCATCGGATGGTCACTGTTCAACGGGCTCAACTCCGACCTGTCGTCGGCCGGCGGCCTCGACGTGGGAGACGGCGGCCTCGACGGTGCCGTCGACATCCTCATCGTGGGCACCGACAACCGCACCGACGCCCAGGGCAACGCCCTGAGCCAGGAGGAACTCGCCACCATCCGGACCGGGGAGGACGAGGGCGAGAACACCGACACGATCCTGCTCGTCCGGATCCCGGAGGACGGCAGCTCCGCCACCGCCATCTCCATCCCGCGCGACGTGTACGTGGAGACCAGCACCGTCGGCCCGAGCAAGATCAACGGGGTGTACGGGGCCAACAAGGAGGCCGCGCTCGCCCGGGCCGTGGAGAAGAGCCCGGACGGCTCCCTCACCGAGGCGGACCAGAACGCCGCGGTCCAGGCCGGCCGTAACGGACTCATCAGCGCTGTCGAGGACCTCACCGGCGTGCGGGCAGACCACTACGCGGAGATCGGACTCCTGGGCTTCGTCCTGATGACCGACGCCGTCGGCGGTGTCCCCGTCTGTCTCAACGAGGACGTCGACGAACCCCTGTCCGGCGCGAAATTCCACGCCGGCGTCCAGACCATCTCCGGATCCGACGCACTGAGCTTCGTCCGCCAGCGGCACGATCTGCCCGCGGGTGACCTCGACCGGATCGTCCGCCAGCAGGCGTTCATGTCACAGCTGGTCAAGAAGACCCTGTCCGCCGGGACGCTGGCCGACCCCGGGAAGCTCGGTGCCCTCGTGGACGCCGCCCGGCGCTCGTTCGTGATCGACGAGAACTGGGACTTCGTGGACTTCGCCCTCAAGCTCAAGGACATCAGCGGCGGCAACGTCCGCTTCGAGACCATCCCCGTCACCAGCATCGACTCGGTCACCGAGTGGGGCGAGTCCATCGTCACGGCCGACCCAGAGCAGGTCACCGAGTTCGTCGCCGGGTTCGCCAGCGGCGAGGACCGGGACGACGTCACCGAGGAGACCTCGGCCGCGCTGCCCCCGGGGCTGGACCCCGCCTCGGTCGCCGTCACGGTGGTCAACACCACCGCGATCGACGGTCTGGCCGCACGCGTGTCCGGGTCGTTGACCGAACTGGGCTACACCGCCGGCGACCTGCTCACCGATCCGGCCGCCGCCTACACCTCGCACGTGGCCGCGCACTCCGCGGGGGACGCCGCCGCGTTCGCCGTCTCCGACGCACTCGGCGGGCTGCCCGTGCAGGTCGATCCCGCCGTGCCCCAGGGCGCGGTCCGGGTCGTGCTGGCCGAGGACTACAGCGGCCCCACCGGCGAGTCCGCGGGCATCGAGTCCGCCTCCCCCGAGACCACCACGTACGCGCCGCTGCCCCCGTCGATCGCCCAGCGGCCCACCTTCGACGCGGGAACGGACGTCCCCTGCGTCAACTGACCCCACGACCCCCGGAGACCCCCGAGTGAACACCGCCGCAGACACCGTCTTCCAGCCGCTCCTCGCCGCCGATCCGGGGGCGCCGATGGTCACCCACTACGACCTGGCGGCGCCGTCCCGGATCGAGCTGTCCGTCACCTCCACCGCCAACTGGGCCGCCAAGATCGCCGGTCTGCTGCGCGATGAGGTGGGGGTCGTGCCGGGCGATGTGGTGGTCTGCGACCTGCCCGCCCACTGGCTCACCGCCGGTGTCCTGACGGGCGCCTGGTGGGCGGGCGCCGAGGTCAGCACACGGCCCGTGGACGACGCCGTCGTCGTCGTCACCACCCCCGACCGCGTCGACCGCCACTCCCCCGACGTCGAGACCCTCCTCATGACCACCGACCCGATGGGGCGACCGCTCGCGGCGACGGGCGTCGAGGTGCCGATCGGTGTCACCGACCTCGCCGAGGCGTGCCGCATCCACCCCGACGCGTTCGTCCCGTCCGGTGCCGGCCCGCTCGCCCTGGACGGCGTCGCGCTGGCCGAGCTGGTCGACGCGGAGCTCGCCGCGCGGGTCCTCGTGCCCGGCCCGGACCGGGACGACATCGTGACACTGCTCGCGAGGATCTTCGCCTCGGGTGGCACCGCCGTGCTGGTCACCGGTGCGGGGCCCGACGACGACGACGTCGCCGACGTGGCCGCCACCGAACGCACCACGGTGACCCTCTGATCCCCCGCCCACGACGCCGGGCCCGCAACGCCCCGGCCGCGGGTGGTCAGGCCAGCAGCTGGCGGGCCATGACCATGCGGCAGACCTGGTTGGTGCCCTCGTAGATCTGGGTGATCTTGGCGTCGCGCATCATGCGCTCGACCGGGAAGTCACGCGTGTAGCCCGCACCGCCGAACAGCTGCACCGCGTTGGTGGTGACCTCCATCGCCACGTCCGAGGCGAAGGTCTTGGAGGCGGCGGCCATGAAGCCCAGCTTCTCGCCACCGGGGGCCGTGCCCCGCTCGGCGTTGGCGGCGGCGGTGTAGACCATCAGACGGGCGGCCTGCACCTTCATGGCCATGTCGGCGAGCATGAACTGGGTGTTCTGGAAGTCGGAGATCGCGCGGCCGAACTGCTTGCGCTCGGAGGTGTAGGCGATCGCGGCGTCCAGTGCGCCCTGGGCGATGCCGATGGCCTGCGCGCCGATGGTGGGGCGCGTGTGGTCGAGGGTCTGCAGGGCGGTCTTGAAGCCCGTGCCCGGCTCGCCGATGATCCGGTCACCCGGGATGCGGACGTCCTCGAAGTACAGTTCGGCGGTGGGCGAACCCTTGATGCCGAGCTTCTTCTCGGTCTTGGAGACGCCGAAGCCCTCGTCCGCGGCGTTGACCAGGAACGCGGAGATGCCGCCCGCCCCCTTCTCCGGGTCGGTCACGGCCATGACGGTGTACCAGGTGGACTTGCCGCCGTTGGTGATCCACGCCTTGTTGCCGTTGAGGATCCAGTCGTCACCGTCCCGGCGGGCGCGCGTGCGCATGGCGGCGGCGTCCGAACCCGCCTCACGCTCCGACAGCGCGTACGAGGCCATCTTCCCGCCGGCGATCTCCGGCAGCACCTGCTGCTTGAGGGCGTCGTCGCCGGCCAGGATCAGGCCCATCGTGCCGAGCTTGTTGACCGCCGGGATCAGCGAGGACGAACCACAGACGCGGGCGACCTCCTCGATCACGATGCAGGCCGCCACCGAGTCGGCACCCTGACCGTCGTACTCCTCCGGGATGTGGACGGCGTTGAAGCCCGAGGCGTTGAGGGCGTCGAGCGCCTCCTGCGGGAACCGCTCGTCCTCGTCGACGGCCGCGGCATGGGGCTCGATCTCCTTCTCCGCAAGCGCGCGGATGGCGGCCCGGAGCTCTTCGTGCTCCTCCGCCGGGCGGTACAGGTCGAAATCGGGGTTGCCGGACATGTGCGGGCCTCCAAGAGGGAATCGTCGGTGCTGTTCGCGCGGCGGGCGCCGGGCCGGGTCGGTCCGACGTGCCGCTCACGCGGTGGCACCGATGTCGTCCGAGAATCCCGGGCTGCACCCGGCCGTTCACGTTACCAGCGGCTAACTGAGATGCCCGCCCGCGAACTCCGCACCGTTCCGCATCGCGGAAACTGGGGCCGTGCCACCGGTGTCGGATCACTCGCCGGACCGCCGGACCCCGGGCGTCAGCCCAGCAGTTGCCGGCGCAGCGCCTCGTCCTTGCGCTCCACCATCGCCTCGAGCTCGGCCTGGAAGGTCTCCATCTCCCGGAGCAGGGCCGGGTTCGAGGCGGCGAGGATGCGCACCGCCAGCAGGCCCGCGTTACGGGCGCCGCCGATCGAGACCGTCGCCACCGGCACACCGGCCGGCATCTGCACGATCGACAGCAGCGAGTCCATTCCGTCGAGGTGCTTGAGCGGCACCGGGACCCCGATGACCGGCAGCGGCGTGGCCGAGGCGACCATGCCGGGCAGGTGCGCCGCTCCCCCGGCACCGGCGATGATCACCTTGATGCCGCGACCTGCGGCATCCCGCGCGTAGTCGAGCATCTTCTGCGGGGTGCGGTGCGCCGAGACGACCCCCACCTCGAACGGGATCCCGAACTCCGCGACCGCCTCGGCCGCGGCCTCCATGGTGGGCCAATCCGAGTCGCTGCCCATGATCAGACCGATCTGCGGCCCGCTTCGTTGCTCGGTCATGCCGTCGCCTTTCGTGTCGGATGGATTCAGTCGGACGGACCCGTCGGGGGTGTCGCCGTTCGGGGACTCAGCGTTCGTATTCGCCGACCGCGGCCCCCGTGTGGGGGTCCCAGCCGTCGGCCCACTGCCCGTGGGAGAGCCAGTGCGCGGCGAGCTCGGCCACCGCGCGCACGGCGGCCACCTGCTCGGCGTCGTCCGGGTCGACGCCCGGGTCGCCCAGGACGTTGACGTGGCCGATCTTGCGCCCCGGCCGCTCGGACTTGCCGTACAGGTGCACCTTGGCGTGCGGGAAGCGGGCGCCGAGGTGGTGGACGCGCTCGTCCATACTCATCTCGGGCGTCTCGGGGGCGCCGAGCACGTTCGCCATGACGGTGACGGGCGCGGTCGGGACGGTGGAGCCGAGCGGGTAGTCGAGGACGGCCCGCAGATGCTGCTCGAACTGACTGGTGGTGGCTCCGTCCATGGTCCAGTGCCCGGAGTTGTGCGGACGCATGGCCAGCTCGTTGACCAGCACGCCGGGCCGCCCGTCCGAGCCGACGACCTCGAACAGTTCGACGGCCATCACGCCGGTCACGTCGAGGTGCTCGGCGAGCTTCAGCGCGGTGGCCTGGACGGCCGAGCGGAGTTCGTCGGGCAGCCCGGGGGCGGGGGCGATCGCGACGGCGCAGATGCCGTCGCGCTGGACGGTCTCCACCACGGGCCACACGGCGCCCTGCCCGAACGGCGAGCGGGCCACCATCGCGGACAGCTCTCGGCTCCAGAGCACCTTGGCTTCGGCCATCATCGGGACGCCGGCCTCGAGCTGCTCGGCGGCGATCCGTTCGGCCTCCTCGAGCGAGTCGGGCATCCACACGCCGCGGCCGTCGTACCCACCCCGCGCGGCCTTGAGGACGATCCGGCCCCCGAGTTCGGCGTGGAAGCGCCGCACGTCGTCGAGGGAGTCGACACCGGTGAACGCCGGTATCGGCGCCCCGATCTCGGCGAGCGCCCGCCGCATCACCAGCTTGTCCTGGGCGTGGATGAGCGCGGAGGCGCGCGGGCGCACGGCGATCCCGTCGGCCTCGAGCTCGAGCAGGATCTGCGGTGGGACGTGTTCGTGGTCGAAGGTCATCACGTCCGCGCCCTCGGCGGCGGTACGCACCGCGTCCGGGTCGTCGTGGGCGCCGATCACCACGTCGGGGGTGACCTGCGCGGCCGGGTCCTGCGGGTCCGCGGCGAGCACCCGCAGTGTCTGGCCGAGTGCCACGGCGGACTGGTGGGTCATGCGGGCGAGCTGCCCACCGCCGATCATGGCCACGACCGGGGTACCGAGCGGATTGCGGCGGATGCGCGAGTCGTCGTTCACGCCGCTCATCGTCTCACGTGGGGCGGGTGGCTCATCGACGCCCCGGGAGCCCCCACCGGAACCGGGGTGCCGGCGCGGGCGGCGCGGGCGGTGGCAGGGGAGGCAGCCGGAGCAGCTCGTCGTAGACCGCGGCGTGGATCCGTGCCACCTCAGGCACGTGGTCGATCTCCACCGGCGGCATGTGCCCCAGCTCGAGGATCAGACATCCGGTGCCCATCGCCCTGTCGCTGAGCGTGTGCCGGAACCGCACGGCGCTGATCCGGCGCAGCGGCACGTCGACGCAGCGTCTGGAGGATCCGGCGGGCCGGTAGAGCACGCGTTCGTCGGTCACGAGCAGGTCAGTGCGCGCCCAGCGGATCGTCGGCCACAGAGCGAATCGCAGCACCACCACCAGGTACATCACGGCGACCATGGTCCAGGTCGCGGTGCGGTCGCCGGCGTGGACGACCTGCACCTCGATGAACCCGCCGGCGATTCCCGCCAGGCCCGCCGCGACGAGCGCGACCAGCACGGGTCGGATGAGCCGCCGCCAGTGGGGATGGGTGTGGACGATGAGCGTCTCCCCCGGCGCGAGGACCGATCGGACGAACCCCACGGCTCAGCCGTCCCACCGACCGCCGGTGCCGCGCACGTGGGTGACGTCCCCTGCGGCGACGGCGAACTCGCCGTGCGGGTCCCCGCCGTGCGCCTCCCCGCCGCCGGGGTCCGCGCCGTGGTGGGGGACGACGACGAGGCGCCCCTCCCGATCGATACGGGCCGCCCGCCCGGTCCGCACGACGCTGCCGGGTAGCTCGACACGGACATCGGAACCGATGGTGGAGCAGGCCTGCGTGTAGCTCGCCATGAGCTCGTCGGAGATGACGGAGCCGCTTCCTCGTTCGCACTCCCGCCACTGCCGGTGCCGGACCGCCAGCGCCCGGAGTACCGCCAGGGCCACCGCGTCGCGGTCCACCGATCCACCGGCGAGCGCCAGTGAGGTGGCGTGCGGTACCGGCAGCTGCTCCTCGGTGAGCGAGACGTTGATCCCGACGCCCACCACCACCGCCGGGAGGCGGACCTCGAAGTCCCCGGCACCGGCGACGGTGGTCATCTCGGTGAGGATCCCGGAGATCTTGCGCCCGGAGACAAGCACGTCGTTCGGCCACTTGAGCGTCGCGTCCACCCCGCCCGCCTCGCGCAGTCCGTCCCGGATCGCCAGGCCCGTCACCAACGGCAGCCAACCGAACAGTGTCGGGGACACGGCGCCCGGCCGAAGGAGCACGCTCACGACCACCTGAGTCCGGGGCGGGGCCGTCCACGGTCGCCCCAGACGTCCGCGGCCCGAGGCCTGGTACTCGGCGAGCAGCACGCTCCGGTCCGCGGCGCCGGCGGCGGCGCGCGCGAGCAGCTCCGCGTTGGTGGAGCCGATCTCGTCGACGACCTCGACAGTCGTGTACGGCGCGTCGACCCCGCCGGTCAGGGCGCGGCGGAGCGCGTCGGCGTCCAGCCGGGGCGGGGTCTGGGCCGGAGACTCGGTTTCGGGTTCAGCGTGCACGCCGTCCAATGTAGGTCGCGGCCACGACATCGCGCGGTCACGACCTGTCCGCGGCGTCCCGCCCGGGCTCGTCGCGGGGGCCGGCCGGACCGCTCACAGGGGGTTGTAGGCCGGGTCACGTCGCCACGGCCCGCATCGACTCGTTAGAGTCATGCAACATGACGACTGCCTCAGAACCGGACGTGAGCGCCGACGTCCCCACGGACGCCGCTACCCCCGACATCCACACCACCGCCGGGAAGCTGTCCGAGCTGCGTCGGCGCCTCGACGAGGCCCGGGCCCCGATGGGGCAGGCCGCGATCGACAGAACCCATGAAAAGGGCCTGATGACGGCCCGCGAGCGGATCGAGAACCTCCTCGACCCGGGCTCGTTCGTGGAGATCGATGCGCTGGCCCGCCACCGCGCCACGACCTTCGGCCTGGCCGAGCGCCGCCCGCTGGGCGACGGCGTGGTCACCGGCTACGGCACCATCGACGGCCGCGCCGTGTGCGTCTTCTCGCAGGACGCCACGGTCTTCGGCGGCTCGCTGGGCGAGGTCTACGGCGAGAAGATCGTCAAGGTCATGGACCTGGCGCTCAAGACCGGCCGCCCGATGATCGGCATCAACCACGGTGCCGGCGCCCGCATCCAGGAGGGCGTGGTCTCGCTCGGCCTGTACGGCGAGATCTTCCACCGCAACGTGCTGTCCTCCGGCGTCATCCCCCAGATCTCGCTGATCATGGGCCCGTCCGCCGGCGGCCACGTCTACTCCCCCGCCCTCACCGATTTCACCGTGATGGTCGACAAGACCTCGCAGATGTTCGTGACGGGCCCCGACGTCATCAAGACGGTCACCGGCGAGGAGGTCACGCAGGAGGAGCTCGGCGGTGCCACCACGCACATGACCAAGTCCGGCGTGTCCCACTACACCGCCTCCGACGAGCAGGACGCACTCGACTACGTCAAGGACCTGCTCTCGTACCTGCCGAGCAACAACCGTGCCGAGGCACCGCGCTTCCCGTTCCCGATCGCCGAGGGCGCCATCGAGGACAACCTCACCCCCGAGGACCTCGAGCTCGACACGATCATCCCGGACTCGTCGAACAGCCCGTACGACATGCACGAGGTCATCGCCCACATCGTGGACGACGGCGAGTTCCTCGAGGTCCAGGGCCAGTACGCGATGAACGTCATCGTCGGCTTCGGTCGCGTCGAGGGCCGCAGCGTCGGCATCGTCGCCAACCAGCCCACCCAGTTCGCCGGCTGCCTGGACATCAAGGCCTCGGAGAAGGCCGCGCGCTTCGTCCGCACCTGCGACGCGTTCAACGTCCCGATCCTCACCCTGGTCGACGTCCCGGGCTTCCTGCCCGGCACGGGCCAGGAGTTCGACGGCATCATCCGCCGGGGCGCCAAGCTGCTCTACGCCTACGGCGAGGCCACGGTCGGCAAGGTCACCGTCATCACCCGCAAGGCCTACGGCGGCGCCTACGACGTCATGGGCTCCAAGCACATGGGCGCGGACATCAACCTCGCGTGGCCCACCGCGGAGATCGCCGTCATGGGTGCCTCCGGCGCCGTCGGGTTCGTCTACCGCAACGAGCTCAAGCAGGCCGCGGCGAACGGCGAGGACGTCGACGAGCTGCGTCTGAAGCTGCAGGCCGAGTACGAGGACACCCTCGTCAACCCGTACGTCGCCGCCGAGCGCGGGTACGTCGACGCGGTCATCCCGCCGTCGCACACCCGTCTCCAGGTGGCGCAGGCACTGCGGCTGCTCGACCGCAAGGTCGTCGAGGTGCCCGCCAAGAAGCACGGGAACATCCCGCTGTGACCGGCGAGCAGCGTAAGGACGCGCCGGGCGCGCCGGAGAAGCCGTTCTTCGAGATCGTCGGCGGTAACCCGTCACCGGTCGAGGTGGGCATCCTCTCGGCGGTCTTCGCCACCGCCCAGGGCAACGCCGCGCACTCCCAGGAGAACCCCGTCGGGATCAAGAACGACTGGGGCGCCTACGAGGACCGGCTCCGCCCGCCGTTCGGCTACAACCCGAGCTCGTTCCTCAACCGCAGGCAGTACTGAACACCCGGGGCCGCGTATCAGGCCCCCACCGACGGCCCCGGCCTCCCACTCGAGGGAGCCCGGGGCCGTCCTCGACTCCGCCGGGGGCCTTCGGGGTCTCACGACGACCCGCCCCCGGGGCAGGGCGGGCCGCGGCGCGCCTCACTAGGCTGGACGGGACGCCGCCGAGCCAGGAGAGCACCCATGAGCCAGACACCCACGTCCCCGGACCGGGATGCCGCCGCAGAGGACCGGGAGCACGGCCGGCGCGCCGGGACCGACGAGGGCACCGCCACCCACCACACCGACGTGATCGGGCGCGTCGAGCCCGCCGACAAGCGCCCGGGGGCGTCGATCATCCACGAGGACGAGACCACCAAGATCGTCGCGTTCGAGTTCGACACGGGGCAGGAATGGCCCGATCACGCGGCGTTCCACCCCGTCCTCATCCAGGTCCTCCGGGGCCGGGTCGACTTCGGCCTCCCCGACCGCACGATCTGCCTGCAGCCGGGCGAGATCCTGCACCTGACGCCGAAGCTGCGGCACCGGGTCACGGCCCTCGAACCCACCACCCTGACCGTCACCATGCTGCTGCCGAGGTCGTGAGCCCGTCGCTACGCTGACCCCATGATCACCTTCGTCCTGGCCTCCGCCTCCCCGTCCCGACTGCGGATCCTCGAACAGGCCGGGGTGGATCCCCTCGTCCGGCCCTCGCGAGTCGACGAGGACGCGCTGCAGGCCGGCCTGCCGGAGAACACCCCTCATGTCCGGGTGGTGGAGGAACTCGCCCGGGCCAAGGCCACGGACGTCCTGGAACGCGAGGGCGCCACGCTCGCGTCCGAGGCCCGCGCCGCCGGCGCCGACACCCTGGTGGTGGTGGGCTGCGACTCGATGCTGCTGGTCGACGGGCAGCTGGAGGGCAAGCCGCACACCTACGACAGGGCCATGGAGCGGTGGCGCCGGTTGCGCGGTCGGCACGGGGTGCTGCTCACCGGTCACGCGATGCTGGTCGCCGACCTCGGCGACGCCCGCGCCGCGGGTGGGGACGACGACGACGTCGTCGTCGTCAGATACTCCGGCGCGGACACCTCCACCACCACGGTGCACTTCGGCGCCCCGTCCGATGCCGATCTCGACGTGTACCTCCGCACCGGTGAGCCGCTCGAGTGCGCGGGCGCGTTCACCATCGAGTCGCTCGGCGGCTGGTTCATCGACCGGATCGAGGGCGACCCGTCGAGCGTGATCGGGCTCAGTCTCCCGCTGCTGCGCAGGCTCCTCGAGGACGCCGGCCTGCACGCGCACAGCCTGTGGCGCCCCGAACTGCGTTCCTGAACCGCAGGTCAGAGCAGGTCCGCCGAGCCGGCAACTCCGGCGTGACCGCGCCAGCGGACCCCCGACACCACACATGAGGGAGGCCTCTCATTAGACTGCGGAGAAGTATCGGTGGGCCCATCGGGGACACCGTCGTTTCAGACGTCCATCACCAGGAGGCCCTGAGTGCCCAGTCATGCCAGCTCTCATATCACCAAGGTCCTCGTCGCCAACCGCGGCGAGATCGCCGTCCGTGTGATCCGCGCGGCCAAGGACGCCGGTCTGGCCAGCGTGGCCGTGTATGCCGAACCCGACGCCGACGCACTGTTCGTCAAGCTGGCGGATGAGGCCTTCGCCCTCGGCGGCACCACCTCCGCCGAGTCGTACCTCGTCTTCGACAAGATCCTCGACGCCGCCGCCAAGTCCGGGGCCGACGCCATCCACCCCGGCTACGGCTTCCTCTCCGAGAACGCCGACTTCGCGCAGGCCGTCATCGACGCCGGCCTGATCTGGATCGGCCCGCCGCCGCAGGCCATCCGCGACCTCGGGGACAAGGTCACCGCCCGCCACATCGCCGAGCGCGCCCAGGCCCCGATGGCCGCCGGCACCAAGGACCCGGTCGCCGATGCCGACGAGGTCGTGGCGTTCGCCGAGGAGCACGGCCTGCCCATCGCCATCAAGGCCGCCTTCGGTGGCGGTGGCCGTGGCATGAAGGTCGCCCACAAGATGGAAGAGGTCGCCGAGCTCTTCGAGTCCGCCACCCGCGAGGCCGTCGCCGCCTTCGGTCGCGGCGAGTGCTTCGTCGAGCAGTACCTCGACAAGGCCCGCCACGTGGAGGCCCAGGTCCTCGCCGACAAGCACGGCAACGTCGTGGTGGCCGGCACCCGCGACTGCACCCTGCAGCGTCGGTTCCAGAAGCTCGTCGAGGAGGCCCCCGCGCCGTTCCTGACCGACGAGCAGCGCAGCCGGATCCACGAGTCCGCCAAGCGCATCTGCAAGGAGGCCGGCTACTACGGCGCCGGCACGGTCGAGTACATGGTCCAGGGCGACACGATCTCGTTCCTCGAGGTCAACACCCGCCTGCAGGTGGAGCACCCGATCACCGAGGAGACCGCCGGAATCGACCTGGTGCTGCAGCAGTTCAAGATCGCCGAGGGCGAGGTGCTGGAGTTCACCGAGGACCCGGAGCCGCGCGGCCACGCGTTCGAGTTCCGCATCAACGGTGAGGACGCCGGCCGTGGCTTCCTGCCGGCGCCCGGCACCATCACCACCTACCACGAGCCGGCCGGCCCGGGCATCCGCATGGATTCCGGTGTCGAAGAGGGCGACACCATCGGTGGCCAGTTCGACTCGATGCTCGCCAAGCTGATCGTCTGGGGCGAGGACCGTGACCAGGCGCTCGCCCGTTCGGCCCGCGCACTGGCCGAGTACAAGATCGAGGGCATGGCCACCGTCGTGCCGTTCCACGCCCACATCGTCACCAACCCGGCCTTCGTCGGGGACGGCAAGAGCTTCGACGTCTACACCAAGTGGATCGAGGAGGAGTGGGACAACCCGATCGAGCCGTGGACCCCGACCGGCGCCCCGGCCGACGACGACGAGCCTGTCGAGCGCAAGAAGGTCGTCGTCGAGGTGGACGGCCGTCGCGTCGAGGTCTCGCTGCCCGGTGACCTCGCCTTCGGCGGCTCGCACGCCGGTGGCACGGTCCGCCGCAAGGCCAAGTCCCGCACCCGCGGTGGCGCGGCCGGTGCCGCCGCTTCCGGCGACGCCGTGTCGGCACCCATGCAGGGCACCGTCGTGAAGGTCGCCGTCGAGGAGGGCCAGGAGGTCGCCGCCGGCGATCTGGTGGCCGTGCTCGAGGCCATGAAGATGGAGAACCCGGTCACCGCGCACAAGGACGGCGTCGTCACCGACCTCGCCGTGGACGCCGGTGCCGCCGTGACCCAGGGTGCGGTGCTCTGCGAGATCAAGTGACCCGTTGACGGCTTCGGCCGTGTCGCTCGGCGCCGTCAACCTCGCCTGACCCGACAGAATCCGCTACTTCGGGCCCCGGATCCGCTACCCCCTGTGGGAGCAGCGGATCGGGACCCGGAGTAGCGGATTTTCTGTCTTCGGGTGTCGGCGGGGCCTTCAGTCGGACGCCACGGACCCGGCCACCACCGGCTCCGCGACCGCCGGGTCGAAGGAGGTGTCCGTCAGGAACTCCCGGACCTCCGGCACGTTCCTGAGGAAACGGTCGGCCTCGTCGTCGGACTCGGTCACCTGGCTCGCCTCCTCGGCGGCGATCCGCTGCTCGAACAATCCCACCTCGCGCTCGACGCGGGCCGCGTCCCAGCCCAGCACCCCGGCCATGAGCTCGGCGACCTCGCGCGCGCACTCGACCCCACCGTGCTGGTACTCCATCGAGATGCGCGTCCGGCGCACCAGGACGTCCTCGAGGTGGAGGGCGGCCTCGGCAGCCGCCGCGTACACCACCTCCACCCGCAGGTAGCGCTCGGCACCGACCAGCGGCTCGAGCAGGTCCGGCCGGTCGGCGGCCATGTCGAGCACGTCCTCGACGAGAGTGCCGTAGCGGCCCAACAGGTGCGTGACCTGATCCTCGCGGATTTCGTGATTGTCGGCGATGCGGTCGGTGCGGTTGACCATCGCCGGGTAGCCGTCGGCGCCCATCAGCGGGATCCGCTCCGTGGTGGAGGGCGGCACCCCTTCGGCCCGCTCCCCCAGCTCCGCGACGGCGGCGTCCACGGCGTCGGCGGCCATCACGCGGTAGGTGGTGTACTTGCCGCCGGCCACCACCACGGCGCCCGGGGCGACGGTCATGACCGCGTGCTCGCGCGACAGTTTGGCGGTGGAGTCCGCGCCGCCGGACAGCAGCGGCCGCAGCCCCGCGTAGACGCCGCGCACGTCCTCACGCGCGATCGGTTCGGTGAGCACGGAGTTCACGTGGCCGAGGATGTAGTCGATGTCCGCACTGGTGGCGGCCGGATGGGCGAGGTCGAGCTGCCAGTCGGTGTCGGTGGTGCCGATGATCCAGTACTCGCCCCAGGGGATGACGAAAAGCACGGACTTCTCGGTACGCAGGATCAGCGCCGCCTCCGAGTCGACCTTGTCGCGGTCCACCACGATGTGCACGCCCTTCGACGCGCGGACGGTGAAGCCGCCCTCCTCGCCGAGCATCCGCTGCAGCTGGTCGGTCCACACGCCGGCGGCGTTGAGCACGGCACCGGCCCGCACGTCGGTCTCGAGCCCGGTCTCGGCGTCCCGGACGCGGACGCCGGTGACCCGCTCACCGTCGCGCAGGTAGCCGATCACCTGCGTGGAGTTGGACACCACGGCACCGTGGCGCGCAGCGGTGCGGGCCAGCGTCAGGGTGTGGCGCGCGTCGTCGACGAGGGTGTCCCAGTATCGGATGCCGCCCACCACCACGTCCTCGCGCAGGCCGGGCGCGATCCGGTGGGCGCCCGCGCGGCTGTAGTGCTTCTGCGGGGGCACGCTCTTGGCGCCGCCCATGACGTCGTAGAGCACGAACCCGGCGGCCATGTAGGGGCGTTCCCAGAAGCGGCGGGTCAGCGGGAACAGGAACTTCAGGGGGGTGACCAGGTGTGGGGCCAGACGGGTCATGCTGAGTTCGCGCTCGTGAAGGGCTTCGGCGACTAGGCCGAAGTCGAGCTGCTCCAGGTAGCGCAGGCCGCCGTGGAACATCTTCGAGCTGCGCGAGGAGGTGCCGGCGGCGAAATCCCGGGCCTCGACCATGGCGACGTTCAGCCCGCGGGTGGCGGCGTCGACCGCGCTGCCGGCGCCCACGACGCCACCGCCCACTATCAGGATGTCGAACGTCTCCTCGGACAGCCTGCGCCACGCCTCGGCTCTGCTCTCGGGGCCGAGGACGGATCGGGACCGGGTCTTGGGCATGGGTGCTCCCTCCGGGGCCGGGGTGAGGTGTTCCGGCCGGTCGTGGCCGACTCTACGCCCGCGCGGACGTAGTCTCAGGGATGTGAGTCGCAACACCTACATTCTGGCGATAGATCAGGGCACCACGTCGACGAGGGCGATACTCTTCGACGACGACGGCCTGCCCGTCCCGGCCGCCACCGCCCAGATCGAACACCGGCAGATCTTCCCGCACGCCGGGTGGGTGGAGCACGATCCGATGGAGATCTGGTCGAATGTGCGCGCGGCGATGGCGCAGGTCGCCAGCCATGTGGACCTGGAGCCGGCGTCGGTGCGCGCGATCGGGATCACCAATCAGCGTGAGACGACGGTGGTGTGGGATCGGACCACCGGATTGCCCGTGTACAACGCGATCGTGTGGCAGGACACGCGCACGTCCGGGATCTGCGCGCGCCTGGCGGAGGGGCACCCGGAGGGT
Source organism: Candidatus Dietzia intestinigallinarum (assembly GCA_019119875.1). GTDB lineage: Bacteria > Actinomycetota > Actinomycetes > Mycobacteriales > Mycobacteriaceae > Dietzia > Dietzia intestinigallinarum. The sequence continues at coordinate 25,935 of DWWG01000237.1, forward strand.
GACGATCGTTTCCGCGCCACCACGGGACTGCCCCTGTCGACCTACTTCGCGGGCCCCAAGATCCGGTGGATCCTGGATCACCTGGACGCCGAGGGCGAGCGTGGGACCGAGCGCGCCGAGGCGGGTGAACTGCTCGCGGGGACCATCGACTCGTGGCTGGTGTGGAACCTCACCGGGGGCAGGCGGGGGGACGACGACGGCGAGGCCGCCCTGCACGTCACCGATGCCACCAACGCCTCCCGGACTCTGCTCATGGATCTGAGGACGCTCGACTGGGACGAGGAGATCTGTCGCGAGGTCGGCGTTCCCCGGGCGATGCTCCCGGAGATCGTCCCCTCCTCCGGTGTGCTGGGTCGCGTGGTGGGGCGGCGGATGTTCGGCGGCACTCCCATCGCGGGGATCCTCGGGGATCAGCAGGCGGCCCTGTTCGGTCAGACGTGCTTTGCGCCCGGGGACACCAAGAACACCTACGGGACCGGCGCGTTCCTGCTGCTCAACACGGGCACGACGCCGCAGTTCAGCACCAATGGTCTGCTCACGACGGTCGGGTATCAGCTCGGCCGCGACGCCCCGGTCTACGCGCTGGAGGGCTCGGTGGCGATGGCCGGGTCGCTGGTCCAATGGCTGCGGGACAACCTGGGGGTGATCTCGACGGCCGCCGAGACGGAGGATCTCGCCTTCTCGCTCGAGGACAACGGGGACTGCTATCTCGTCCCGGCCTTCTCGGGTCTGCTGGCGCCGCGGTGGCGGCCGGACGCACGTGGCGTGATGGTGGGGCTGACGAGGTTCCACACCAGGGCGCACCTGGCCCGGGCCGCGCTGGAGGCCACGGCGTTCCAGACGCGGGAGATGACCGACGCCATGTGCGCGGACGCCGGCGCCTCGGCCGGCTCACTGCGCGTGGACGGCGGGATGGTCGGCAACGAGTACCTCATGCAGTTCCAGGCCGATCTGCTGGGTGTGGACGTGGTGCGCCCGGAGGTCACCGAGACCACCGCGTTGGGGGCGGCGTTCGCCGCCGGTCTGGCGGTGGGCAAATGGGATTCGACCGACAGGCTGCGCGAATTGTGGCGTGAGGACCGGCGCTGGTCGCCGGCGATGTCTCAGGAGGACCGGGAGCGCCTGCTCGGGCGTTGGAACGACGCGGTGGAGCGGACTCTGGGCTGGGCCGCCGCGGAGGGCTGACCCGCCGGGGCACCCGTCACCACCCCTGCCGTTGAGTCGTTCCGTGCAGCGTTTCCCCAGCACACTTCTCCCAAACCGCTGCCGGAGCGACTCCACAGCCGAACGGCGCCGGCGGTCGGCTCAGTCGAGATCGTCGTGGCGGATGAGCTGGCGGGCGGCCTCGGTGATGGTCCCGGTCATCGACGGGTAGACGGAGAAGGAGCCCGCGAGGTCGGCCACGGTGAGCTGGTTCCGGACCGCGACCGAGATCGGCAGGATGAGCTCCGAGGCCGTGGGCGCCACCACGACGCCACCGATCACCACGCCCGAGGCGGGGCGGCAGAACAGCTTGACGAAACCGCGGCGCAGGCTGCGCATCTTCGCGCGCGGATTGCCGGCCAGCGGCATGACCTCGACACGGGCGGGTACCTCACCGGACTCGATCTGCGCGTGCGAGATACCGACGGTGGCGATCTCCGGGCGGGTGAACACCGCGGAGGCGACGGTGCGCAGGCGGATGGGGCTGACGCCCTCGCCGAGCGCGTGGTACATGGCGATACGGCCCTGCATGGCCGCCACGGAGGCGAGCGGGAACAGGTCCGTGCAGTCACCGGCGGCGTAGATGCCGGGCGCGGTGGTTCGGGAGACGCGATCGACCTTGATGTGGCCGCTGCGCTGCAGCTCGACCCCGGCGTTCTGCAGGCCGAGCCCGTCTGTGTTGGGAACCGAGCCGACGCAGATGAGTGCGTGGGAGCCGGTGACCGTGCGACCGTCGCCGAGGCGCACGATGATGCCGTCCTCGTGGTGCTCCACCGCGTCGGCGCGGGCGTGCTTGACCAGCGACACCCCGCGCTCGCTGAGTGCCTCCTCCAGCACCTGCGCGGCGTCGGCGTCCTCGTGCGGAAGCACGCGGTCCCGGCTGGAGACCATGGTGACCTTGACGCCCATCTCGGTGAACGCGGAGACGAACTCGGCGCCGGTCACTCCTGATCCCACCACCACAAGGTGCGTGGGCAACTCGGTGAGGTCGTACAGCTGACGCCAGTTGAGGATCCGCTCGCCGTCGGGCTCCGCACCGGAGAGCACGCGGGGACTGGAGCCGGTGGCGACCAGCACCACGTCGGCGTCGAGGATCTTCTGCTGGCCGTTCTCGAAGGTCACGGCGACCTGGTGCGAGGCCATGCCCGGCTGGGAATCGTGGAGCTTCCCCCATCCCGACAGCAGGCGGACGCCCTCCCGCTGCAACTGCGTGCGGATGTCCGCGGACTGGGCCCGCGCGAGCGACTTGACGCGGCCGTTGACCTGACCGAGCCGGTACGCGGTGGGGTCGAAGTGCGCCTGGACACCCATCTCCTCCGCGCGGCGCATGTCGGTGCGCACACCGGTGGTGGCGATGAAGGTCTTGGAGGGCACGCAGTCGTACAGGACGCAGTTGCCGCCGATGCCGTCCGCGTCGACGACCGTGACGTCCGCACCGTACTGGGCGGCCACCAGGGCCGCCTCGTATCCGGCGGGTCCGCCGCCGATGATGATGATGCGTTGCGTCACTGAAGATTCCTCCACGGCTCACGGGGATGTCAGGGCCGGGCGCCGCGTTCCGCTGTGGCGGTACGCGTCACGTCCGCCGTACACGGTAGTCGACCGGCCCGCGCGAGACGGGCGGACGAGGGTGGCCGCCCCCACCCGATTCGACGCCCATCGCGCCCCCACCGGCCTCCGGCGTGCGGCCGCATCCGATCCGCGCGTGCGCCCCCACCGGCCCCCGGCGTACGGCCGCATCCGATCCGCGCGTGCGGGTTTCCGCCACCTTCGAGCCGGAACCGGTCTTGCCGAAACGACTAGAGTCGGTGACGTGCCTCTCTACGCCGCGTACGGGACCAACATGCATCCCGATCAGATGACCACCCGCGCGCCGCACTCTCCCTTCGCCGGGTCGGGGTGGCTCGAAGGCTGGCGACTCACGTTCGCCGGCGACGACCCCACCTGGGAGGGCGCGGTGGCGACCGTGGTGCCCGACCGTGACTCGAGGGTCTTCGTCGTGCTCTACGACGTGCCCCCCGAGGACGTGCTGTCGCTGGATCGCTGGGAGGGCACCGACGAGATGCCCGCCCGCAAGATCCGGGTGCGCATCACCCGCCGCCCCACCGTGCCGGACGGCCCCCCGGTGGGGGCGCAGGAGTCCGAGTTCGCCGTCGATTCCGCTCCGGCCGACCCCCTGCCCGTCAGCCCCGGCGCCGCCTCGGCCTCCGGCGACGACACGGTGCTCGCCTGGCTGTACGTGATGGACGCCTTCGAGGGCGGGCTGCCGTCGGCCCGCTACCTCGGGCTGCTGGCCGATGCCGCCGAGTGCGCCGGCGCCCCCGAGAGCTACGTCCGCGAGTTGCGCACCCGCGAGTCCCGCAACGTGGGCCCGGGCGCCTGAGGTGGCGGCGCTGCTCACCCCCACTGACGACGCGGTGGCGGCCGCCGAGGCCGTCGCCGACGCCACCGGCCGTCCCACCCACGACGCCACGCTCGTGCTGGGTTCGGGCTGGGCGGAGGTCGTGACGGGTCTGGCCGATCCGGACACGGCCGTGACGATCCCGGTGTCCGAGCTGCCGGGGTTCGCCGCGCCGTTGGCCGCGGGTCACCGCGGAACGGTCACCAGCTGCCTGGTCGACGGCGTCGCGCTGCTGTCGATCGCCGGCCGTACGCACCTTTATGAGGGTCGGGGGACCGAGCCGGTGGTGCACCCCGCCCACGTGGCCGCCGCCACCGGGTCCCGCGTGCTGGTGCTCACCAACGCCGCGGGCGGGCTGCGCGACGGCCTGGCCGTGGGCGACCTGGTCCTCATCCGCGACCACCTCAACCTCACCGGACGGTCCCCGCTGACCGGCGCGCTGTTCGTCAACCTCGTGGACGCCTACCGGCCGGCACTGCGCGCGGCGGCGGCGGACGCGATCGCCGCGGTGGACGCCCGGCCGACCGAGGGCGTCTACGCCGCGATGGGCGGCCCCCAGTACGAGACGCCGGCCGAGATCGGGATGCTGCGCACGCTCGGCGCGGACCTGGTGGGGATGTCCACGGTCCCGGAGGCCATCGTCGCCCGCGGCCTGGGTCTCGACGTGACGGCCGTGTCGCTGGTGACCAACCTCGCCGCCGGTGTCACCGGTGAGCCGCTGGACCACGCCGAGGTGCTCGCCGCCGGCGCCGCCGGGGCCGCCCGCCTCACCACGGCGTTGCGTGCGCTCGTGCCCGCCGTCGTCCGCGCGTGAGGACAGGGGCCGACCGGTGACCGCACCCCATGACCCGCCGCCCGGGACCACGGTGCCGCCGCTGCGGTTCGGCACCGCCGGTGTCCGCGCCCCGCTGGGTGACGGCCCCGGCCGGATGAACGCCGGCACCGTCGAGCTGGTCGCGACCGCCGTCGCCCGCCACCTGCGCGAGCAGGAGCCGCCCGGGTCGACGGTCGTGGTCGGTGGGGACGCCCGCCACGGGTCGGCGCAGTTCGTCGACGTCGCGGCGGCGGTGTTGGCGGCGGCCGGCTTCGTCGTCGTCGTACCCGGCGCCCCGGTCCCCACCCCCGTCGTGGCGGCGGCCGTGCGCTCCCGGGACGCGGCGGCCGGCCTCATGGTGACCGCGTCCCACAATCCACCGACCGACAACGGCATCAAGGTCTTCGGCCGCGGGGGCGCGCAGATCGTGCCGCCCACCGACGCCCACATCGAGGCGCACCTGGTCGCCGCGGCGCGCGCCGGGATCGGCCCCGGCCCCGACGGCTCACCCGCCCCACCCGCCGCATCGGGATCCGACGACGACGAGACCGCGCCGCGCGGGGCCACCGGTGTCGGTCGGGGTCGAGGTGTGGTGCGGGTCGACCCGACACTCGTCGACGACTACGTGGACGCCGTCGTGGCCCGGATCCCCACACCCGCCCGGCCGCCACGCGTCGCGTTGACCCCCGTGCACGGGGTGGGCGGCGAGATCTGCGTGCGCGTCCTGGCCGGCATCGGCGTGCACGACGTGACGATGGTGGCCGAGCAGGCCGCACCGGATCCGGATTTCCCGACCGTCGACTCCCCCAACCCCGAACGCGCGCAGACCACCGCCCGGCTACTGGAGCTGGCGGCGCGGATCGGGGCCGACGTGGCGGTCGCGCTCGACCCCGACGCCGACCGGTGCGCCGTGGGCGTGGCCGGGCCGGACGGACGGTGGCGGATGCTCGACGGCGACCAGACCGGCGCCGTCCTGGCCGACCATCTGCTGCGCGAGCCCCCGGCGGCCGGGCCCGGCGGGGACACGGGCGGGGCGGGCGTTCCGGTGGTGGCGTCGACGATCGTGTCCTCGCGACTGCCGTCGCTGCTCGTCCCCGCGCGCGGGGGTCGGCACGTGGAGACCCTGACCGGGTTCAAGTGGCTCGTGCGCGCCGGCCGTCCGCTGCGGTACGCGTACGAGGAGGCGATCGGACACTGCGTGTTGCCGGAGGTCGTGGCCGACAAGGACGGGATCTCCGCCGCGGCGGCGTGGTGCGCGATGGTCGGCTCCGGAGGGCCGGCGGTCGGCGAGCGGCTCGAGGCGTTGGAGGCGGAGTTCGGCGCGCACCTGCGGCGCAACGGCACCCTGCCGCTGTCCGGCGGTGCGGATCCGGCGGTCGTGCTGGAGCGGGCGGCGTCGGTCCTCGGCGGGGCGGAGGAGCTCGACGGGACGGCCGGGATCCGGCTCGACGCGCCGGGGGCCCGCGCGGTGATCCGCCCCTCGGGCACCGAACCGCTGCTCAAGACGTACGTGGAGGCCTGGACCCCGCCGGCACCCACCGACTCGGACCGGGCCGAGGCCCGGCTGCGGCTTACGAGGCTGGCCGAGGCGGTGGCCGGGGCGGTCGCCGGCGGGTAGCGGGGCGGCGGGGCGGCGCGGGTCAACAGGGGGCGGCGCGGGCCAACAGGGGCGGCGGCTCGGCGGCGGGGCGGCGCGGGCCAACAGGGTCGGCGGATCAGCGGGGGCCGAAGAGTCGGTCGCCGGCGTCCCCCAGTCCCGGGACGATGAACGCGTCCTCGTTGAGCCGGTCGTCGATCGTCGCCGTCACCACCGTGTCCGCCAGTCCGGACGCGCGGACGACCTCGATCCCCTCCGGCGCACACAGCACGCACACCACCGTGATGCCGGTGGCACCACGCGCGGTCAGCGACTCGAGCGTCGAGACCAGTGAGCCGCCGGTCGCGAGCATCGGGTCGAGCACCACCACGTGGCGGCCGGTGAGGTTCTCGGGCAGCGAGCACAGGTAGGAGACGGGCTCGTGGGTCTGCTCGTCGCGGGCCAGGCCGACGAACCCGACCTGGGCGCCGGGCAGCAGCCGGGTCGCCGGGTCGAGCAGCCCGAGGCCGGCGCGCAGGACCGGCACGAGGAGCGGGACGCCGTCCACGGCCAGCCCGGTGGTCTCGGTGACAGGGGTGGTCACGGGGATCTCCACGGTCGGCACCGTCCGGAAGGCCTCGTAGCAGAGCATCGTCCCCAGAGAGTCCATCGCGTCGCGGAAGCCCGCGGTGTCGGTGGCGGAATCGCGCAGCGTACGGAGCCGGTCCCCGACCAGTGGGTGGTCCACGACGATGATGTCCATGCCCGTCAGGATCCCACAGCGATCCCTTTTCCCGTGGGCTGGAACCAGATCGTCTCCACAGTGCGTCAAACCCTGTGACGGGACAGAAACGGCAGCACGAAGGGGACGAGACCATGGCAGACGGGACGATCGACGTCCATGTCGACGGTGTACGCGAGCTCGGCACGGGGTTGACAGCCCTCGCCCGGACGCTGGGGGGAGCGCTCGAGACGGTCGATTCCCTGCCTCTGGAGGCGGTGGCCCCCGTGGTGGGCCCGGTGGGCGCCGATTTCATGTCGGCGTTGCTGTCCGCGACCGCCCGGCACCGCGAGGTGCTCGCCGGGGTGGCGCGGGTGACCGACGCGGCCGGCGATCTGGTGTTGGAGTCGGCCCGACTGTTCGAGGACACCGACTCCACGGGAGCCGGGGCGATCGGTGCCGCCGGCCGCGGCCTGACCGAGCGGAGCGTGTGATCCGATGATCGCCGATGCCATGGCCTACGTCGGCCCCATCAGACAGATTCTCGACCTGCTCTCGGCGGAGGAGTTCGTCCCGGTCGAGGCGCAGAACGTCATGCGGCCGGTCAGTGACGGTCTCGGCGCGGCGCAGCAGCTCGGGCCGCCCCTGGAGCGGCTGCTGTCGGCGTCGTGGGACTCGCTCGCCGGGTTGGGCGCCGCCCAGTCCGTCGCCGAGATCGGTCGGACCGTGGGTGCGCTCACCGAGTCCGCCGTGGAGATCGCGCGGGTCACCGCCGTCGCCGCCGAGATCGTCGTGCGCGGGACCGTCGAGGTGATCGGGATCGTCAACCAGTTCATCGCGCGCGCCGCGGCCCTCGGCCCGACGCTCGTGACCCCGGCCGGCCAGGCGGCCCTGCTGGGGCTCGCCACAGAGCATCTGGCGCGCGGCATCCAGGTGGCCGAGCGCGTACAGAGCGAGCTCAGGGCACCGACGGCGGAGATGCGGGCGATCGCCGCCGGCATCCCGCCTGCCCCGCGGATGCCGGGGATGATCGGTGCCGGCTCGGGCGGGGCCGAGGCGTTCGAAGCCACCACGGCCGCGTACGCGGGTGCCGGGCCCGGTGCGATCACGGCGGCGGGCGGCGCCGCTGGTGGAGGCGGCACGGCCGGGGAGTCCGCGGCCACCGGTGCAGGCGCGGGCGGCGTCGCAGGCGGTGCAGGCGGTGCAGGCGCGGGCGGTGCGACGGCCGCAGGTGCCGGCGGCGCGACAGCCGCAGGCGCGCTCGCGGACGACACCGGGCCCGGGAGTGGTCCGCCGCCGGGATCGGCCGGGCCGGGCGACGCCGACTCTGGCTTCGTCGGCAGCGGGGTCGAGGTGGTCCTGCCCGACGGTTCGGTGGCCACCGCCCCCAACGAGCAGGCCGCCGACGCGGTGCGCAACGCGCTCAGCCAGCAGGGTGTTCCGTACGTCTGGGGCGGGACGACGCCCGGCCAGGGCCTGGACTGCAGTGGGCTGACACAGTGGGCGTACCGGGACGCCGGCGTGGAGATCCCCCGTCTCGCCCAGGAGCAGACGGTCGGGGTCCAGATCTCGCAGGAGGATCTCGCCCCCGGTGACCTGTTGGTCTGGGACGGCCACGTGGCCATGTACATCGGCAACGGCCAGCTGGTCGAGGCCGGGGACCCTGTAGCGGTTTCCGGACTTCGCACCGACAATATCGGCATGTCCTTCTACGGCTTCTACCGCCCGACCGGCTGATGACCCGGTCCAGCTGTCGCCACACCGACCCGATGTCCGGGGTCGTCGCCGAGGTCGGTACAGACGGGGTGCCGGTCGGCCTGGCCGTCCCGGACCAGCTCCTGGACCGCACGTCCACCGAGGTGGCGCGTGCGGTTCTGCGTGCGCTCACCGCCGCGGCGGGCGAGGCCCGCGCACTCCTCGAGCAGCAGGCCGACGAGGACTGGGACGACTCGACGTGGGACGAGTTCGGTCCCGCCGGGGAGCTGGAGGCCGTTCGTTGAGCGGCGGCCCGGACGTCGAGGCCTTCCTCGATCGACTGCGGGCGATCGCGTCGGAGTGGGAATCCGCTCACGATCAGCTCGAGACGCTGCAGGTGGTCTCCGCGAGCCGGGACCAGCTCGCCACCGCCACCGCGGATTCCGGCGGGACCGTCGTCGACCTTCAGTTGGCGCCGGGGCTGCGGCGCCACGGTCCCGACGTGGTGGCGGCGTCGATCCTCGAGGCCACGTCCCAGGCGGTGGAACAGGCCAATGCGCGACGCGCGGAACTGGTGTCGGGATCGGTGGCGCTCGCAGTGGGCGGCCGCAAGCGGGCGGCCGAGGGCGCGATGCGCGCTGACACCGGAATTCCACCGGCGGGCCATGGCACCGGCTGACCGGGCCTGGATATGCTGACCCACATGGCCAAGGACATCGTCCCGATCGAGCTCGGTCTCCCGGAGGGAGACGTCACGACCCTGTGGGCGCCCAGCTGGCGCGAGGACAACGAGGACTGGGAGGCGTTCCTCGGCCTGGGCGAGGACCTCTACGCGTTCGACTCCACCGCGCAACTGCTGGCGCTGGTCCGCAGCGGCGCCGAGCATGACCTGCAGGACCACCCGTCGTGGAAGCAGTTCGAGGCCTCGGACGTCCTGGCCTTCCGTGCCACCGACGAGAACTGCTACGACCTGGTGGGCGTCCTCGAGCTCCTCGGGGAGAACCCCACCGAGTCCTCGGTCGACGAGATCGACCAGTCGTTCGCCATCGCCCGGTCGATCGGCGAGGTCTGCGAGTTGGACACGGTCACCAAGTTCTTCAACGGCAACCCTGTCCTGGCCGCCGTGACGCACGGCATGGACGAGTTCTACGGACGCGAGGGACTCCGTCTGTGGAAGTCGATCCGCAAGACCGTCGCCAAGGGCTGGGACGACGTGCTGGACGCGATCCAGGGCGTCATCACCACCCCACCGGTGGACAAGTCCCTGGTCGATCAGGCGAGGAAGGACCTCGAGGCCGCCGAGGCGGCACTGCCCGAGCCGGAACCCGAGCCCGAGCCCGCTCCGACCGGCTACCCGGACGGCGCCCTCTGGTCGAAGGTGGGCATCGACCCCATCCAGATCGTCTTCGCCGACCAGGAGTTCCTGAGCCTGCGCTGCTACCTGGGCGACCGTCCGGTGTTCCTGGGCGACGGCGACCAGGTGTTCGTGTTCACCAGCGCCCGGGGCCTGTCCCGCTATCTGGCCGACAACGACGACGCCACGTTGAGCCGCGTCGCCACCTACGAGCAGGTCAAGATCGCCGCCACCGACGGCAGCCTGGACGTCCACGTGACCGAGGACAACGTCTACGTGCTCGCGGGACTGGACCGCGACATCGAGATCGGCCCGCAGATGGTGGACGCAGAGCAGCTCGGGCTCGCCGTGGAACTCATCACCGACCTGGCGAACTACGTCGGGGACGCCGATCTCGAGGCGTCGGTGACCGGACGGGGCACGGCGATGCGCAGGTTCGTGCACTACGTGCTCAACCAGGACGACACCAAGCTGCTCGAGCCCACCGCGCCGTACGACGACGAGGCCTCGGACTGGCGGGACCTCGTCGACGACGTCGAGAAGCTCGTCACCACCCCGGACATGGCCTGACGTCCGCCGGCACCCCTCTCCCCTCACGGCGTTGAGTCACTTCGTGCAGCGTTTGCCCAGGTTCGGCCGCTCAACCCGCTGACGGAGCGACTCCACACCCGCCTGCACCCGCCGGCGGGGTCACCAGCCCCGCAGGCGATGCACGATCGTGCCCGCCGGGCCGACGACCGCGGTGTCGGCACCAGCGCCGCCGGGGTCAGCGCCGCCGGAGTCAGCGCCGCCGGGGTCAGCGCCGCCACCGGCGCCCGGGGCCGCCGCGGACGCATCAACTGTCAGCGCGTTCCCGAGTTCGGCGACCGCGGCCGGGATCCGCGCGGCGTCACCGGCGTGCACGCTCGCGATCACCTCGCCGGCCCGCACCTGCTCGCCCTCGACCCGATGCAACATCACCCCGGCCGCGGGATCGACGGACTGGCCCGGTCGGCTTCGCCCCGCCCCCGACAACCACGAGGCCCGACCGACCCCGGAGGCGTCCCACCGCAGCACACCGCCTGCCGGCGCCCGCAGTTCCTCCACGTTCGCGGCCCGGGGCAGCTCGGCGTCCGGGTCGCCACCCTGCGCCGCGATGATCGCCCGGTAGGAGTCCATGGCCCGGCCACCCGCCAGGCGGTCGCGTGGGTCGCCGTCGATCCCGACGGCCGCCAGCATCTCCTCCGCCAGTGCGCAGGTCAGGTCGATCATGTCCGCCGGGCCGCCGCCGGCGAGGATCTCGCGCGCCTCGGCCACCTCCAGCGCGTTGCCGACGGCCCGCCCGAGCGGGGTGTGCATGGCCGTGACCAGCGCACTCGTTCGCACGTCGGCGGCTGTGCCGATCCCCACCATGACGCGGGCGAGCTCTTCGGCGTCGGCGCGTGCGGTCATGAACGCCCCGGAACCGTACTTGACGTCGAGCACGAGCGCGCCGGTGCCCTCCGCGATCTTCTTGCTCATGATCGACGAGGCGATGAGTGGGATCGACGGCACGGTCCCGGTGACGTCCCTCAGGGCGTAGAGCGCGCGGTCGGCGGGCGCGAGGTCGGCCCCGGCCGCGCAGATCACCGCGCCGACCTCGGACAGGATCCGCAGCATCTCGTCGCCGGTCAGGTCGGCGCGCCAGCCGGGGATCGCCTCGAGCTTGTCGAGCGTTCCGCCGGTGTGCCCGAGCCCGCGCCCCGACAGTTGTGGCACGGCCACGTCCCACGTCGCGAGCAGGGGCGTGAGGACGAGGGTGATGGCGTCCCCCACCCCGCCGGTGGAGTGCTTGTCGACGGTCGGCACCCTCCGGCCACCGCGGGTCAGCCCGGCCAGGTCCAGCCGGCTACCCGAGTCCACCATCGCGGTGGTCCACCGGGAGATCTCCCGATCGCTCATCCCCCGGAAGTAGATCGCCATGGCCAGCGCGGACATCTGCTCGGGGACGATCTCCCCGCGGGTGAACGCGTCGATGATCCAGTCGACCTCGTCGTCGTCGAGCTCCCGCCCGTCCCTCTTGGCCTCGATGATCCGGACCGCATCGTGGCGCCGCGCGGCGGTCGGTCCCCGCCTCCCGGCCGCACCCTCCACGCCGCGCCTCACGCCAGGTCCTGTGGGCCGAAGGCGTCCGGCAGGAGGGTGGCCAGGCGCACCGGCCCCCGCGCGCCGTGGACCACGAGGTCCGGGCCGCCGTGCTCGTGGAGTAGCTGTCGGCAGCGCCCGCACGGCGCGAGGGGCTCGCCGGTGTGGGCGACGACGACGACGTCGAGCAGTCGCCCGCCACCGGTCCGGTAGAGGTCGGAGACCAGTGAGCACTCGGCGCACAGCGTCAATCCGTAGGAGGCGTTCTCCACGTTGCATCCTGTGACGATTCTCACCCGGCCGTCACTCACGTCGGTGGTCCCGGGCCTGCCCGGGGCGGACCCCACACCCGAGGGCACCGCCGTCGCGGCCGATCCCGAGGGCACCGCCGACGCGTCCGACGCCGATACCGGCATGACCGCCGTCGCGGCGGCCCCTACCCCCAGCCCGGAGTACGGACGGTAGGCACCATGCGCAGCCTCGAGGGCGATTTCGCGAAGCCGATCCGGGTCCACGGTCCGTTGTGCTGCGGTTTCGTCGCCATACACCCTGATCTACCCCCGAGTAACTTCATTTAGGGTCGCCTAACAGGCATTACCTGTTCGGACCACCGTACCCACCCTGCTTCTCATCAGGCGGCTCTCAGGTCTAAAGTCCCTAGTAGGCGCCCGCTGTGCTGTGATGGCCTGCACGCGCGCCGAAGGCATCACGCCCAGACGAACTGGAGGCACGACAAGCCCATGAGTACTGCGCAGGCGCCGGCGCGTCCGGCACCCACCAAGAAGACCAACATCTACAAGGGTGACCCGGGGATGTGGTCGTGGGTCGCGCACCGCATCTCCGGCGTCGCGATCTTCTTCTTCCTCTTTGTGCACGTGCTCGACACCGCCCTGGTCACGGTCAGCCCCGAGACCTACAACGCGGTCATCGACACGTACAAGTCCCCGATCGTCGGTCTGATGGAGATCGGCCTCGTGGCACTGGTGCTGTTCCACGCCCTCAACGGTCTGCGGATCGTGGCCGTGGACTTCTGGTCCAAGGGCCCCAAGTACCAGCGCCAGATGCTCTGGGCCGTCCTGGCGATCTGGGTCGTGGTGTTCGCCGCCGCGACCGCCCGTCTCCTCTTCCTCCTCTTCGAGCACCTCTAAGGAGAACGATAATCATGGCAGACGCACCTGTTCTCCAGACCTCCTACGACCGGCCCGCCTCGCTGGCGCAGCCCCGCTCGCCCCGACTGCGGTCGCGCGGCAACTTCGAGCGCACCGCCTGGATCTTCATGCGGTACTCGGGCGTGGCCCTGGTCTTCCTCACGATCGGCCACCTCATGGTGGGCCTGATGATCGACGACGGTGTCCACCGCATCGACTGGGCCTACGTCGCCGACCGCTGGCAGAGCCCGTTCTGGGCGACGTGGGACATCCTCATGCTCTGGCTGGCCCAGCTGCACGGCGCGAACGGTGTCCGCACCGTGATCGCGGACTACTCGCGCAAGGACTCCACCCGGTTCTGGCTCAACGCGATCCTCATCGCGGCGACCGTCCTGGTCCTGGCCCTGGGTACCTACGCCATCTTCGGACTCGCCTACGACATCTGATCGCCGGCTGCTGATCGTCCGCGAACTTCATTTCTTCGAAAGCGAGCACTGAGAAACCCATGACCGATCGTCAGGTACACCAGCACCAGTACGACGTCGTCATCGTCGGCGCCGGCGGCGCCGGGATGCGCGCCGCCATCGAGGCGGGACCGCGCACCCGCACCGCGGTCCTCACCAAGCTCTACCCCACCCGCTCCCACACCGGCGCCGCCCAGGGCGGCATGTGCGCCGCTCTCGCGAACGTCGAGGAGGACAACTGGGAGTGGCACACGTTCGACACGGTCAAGGGTGGCGACTACCTCGTCGACCAGGACGCCGCGGAGATCATGGCCAAGGAGGCCATCACCGCCGTCATCGACCTGGAGAACATGGGCCTGCCGTTCAACCGGACGCCCGAGGGCAAGATCGACCAGCGTCGCTTCGGCGGCCACACGCGTGACCACGGCAAGGCGCCGGTGCGTCGTGCCTGCTACGCCGCCGACCGCACGGGCCACATGATCCTGCAGACGCTCTACCAGAACTGCGTCAAGCACGACGTGGAGTTCTTCAACGAGTTCTACGTACTCGACCTCTGCCTCACCGAGACCCCCGAAGGGCCCGTGGCCACCGGGTGTGTCGCCTACGAGCTGGCCACCGGTGACCTGCACGTCTTCCACTCCAAGGCAACCGTGTTCGCCACCGGCGGTTCGGGCCGCATGTACAAGACCACCTCCAACGCCCACACCCTCACCGGTGACGGAATGGCCGTGGTCTTCCGCAAGGGCCTGCCGCTGGAGGACATGGAGTTCCACCAGTTCCACCCGACGGGCCTGGCCGGACTGGGCATCCTCATCTCCGAGGCCGTCCGTGGTGAGGGCGGCATCCTGCGCAACTCCGAGGGCGAGCGCTTCATGGAGCGCTACGCCCCCACCATCAAGGACCTCGCGCCGCGTGACATCGTCGCCCGCTCGATGGTTCTCGAGGTCCGTGAGGGCCGCGGCGCCGGGCCGGACAAGGACTACGTCTACATCGACGTGACCCACCTCGGCGAGGACGTGCTCGAGGAGAAGCTCCCCGACATCACCGAGTTCTCGCGCACCTACCTGGGCGTCGACCCGGTCACCGAGCTCGTGCCGGTGTTCCCGACGTGCCACTACGTCATGGGCGGCATCCCGACCAACGTCAAGGCCGAGGTGCTGCGCAACAACGAGGACGTGGTGCCCGGCCTCTACGCCGCCGGCGAGTGCGCCTGCGTGTCCGTCCACGGCTCCAACCGCCTCGGCACCAACTCGCTGCTCGACATCAACGTGTTCGGCCGTCGCGCCGGCCTCGCCGCCGCCGAGTACGCCGCGACCCACGATTTCGTGGACCTGCCCGAGGAGCCGGAGTCGATGGTGCGCGAGTGGATGGATCGCATGCTCGCCCCGCACGGCACCGACAACGCCGCGGACATCCGCAGCGAGATGCAGGCGATGATGGACGACAAGGCGTCGGTGTTCCGCACCGAGCAGTCGCTGACCGAGGCCCGCGACGAGCTGCGTGAGCTGAAGAAGCGCTACGCTGAGGTCACCGTCTCGGACAAGGGCAAGCGCTTCAACACCGAGCTCCTGGAGGCGGTCGAGCTCGGATTCCTGCTGGAGCTGGCGGAGGTCACGGTCACCTGTGCCCTCAACCGCAAGGAGTCGCGCGGCGGCCACTCCCGCGAGGACTACCCGGACCGCGACGACGCCAACTACATGAAGCACACGATGGCGTTCAAGGAGGACGGTCTCGACCTGCTCTCCGACATCCGGCTTGAATGGAAGCCGGTTGTGCAGACCCGCTACGAGCCGATGGAGCGTAAGTACTGATGAGTTCCGCAGTCGACACCACCAAAGCCACCGACGGCACGAGCAGCCGCCCGGTGCCGCCCGGCTCCACGATGGTCACCTTGAAGATCGCCCGGTTCAACCCGGAGGATCCGGATTCGGCAGGATGGAAGGAGTACGAGGTCCCGGCGCTGCCGTCGGACCGTCTGCTCAACCTGCTGATGTACGTCAAGAACTACATCGACGGCTCGCTGGCGTTCCGCCGGTCCTGCGCGCACGGCATCTGCGGCTCGGACGCCATGCAGGTCAACGGCGTGAACCGCCTCGCCTGCAAGGTCCTCATGAAGGACATGCTCCCCAAGGACGGCAAGTCCATCACCATCACGGTCGCCCCGATCCGCGGGCTGCCGGTGGAGAAGGACCTGTACGTCGACATGGAGCCGTTCTTCAAGTCGTACCGCGACGTCATGCCCTACCTCATCACGTCCGGCAACCAGCCGACGGCCGAGCGGATCCAGTCGCAGACCGACCGCGCCCGCTTCGACGACACCACCAAGTGCATCCTCTGCGCCTGCTGCACGACCTCCTGCCCCGTGTTCTGGGCGGACGGCTCGTACTTCGGGCCGGCGGCGATCGTCAACGCGCACCGGTTCATCTTCGACTCGCGTGACGAGGGCGCCGCCGAGCGTCTGGAGATCCTCAACGACGCGGAGGGCGTGTGGCGCTGCCGCACCACCTTCAACTGCACCGACGCGTGCCCCCGTGGCATCCAGGTGACGCAGGCGATCCAGGAGGTCAAGCGCGCGCTTCTCTTCGCACGCTGATCTCGCCACAGATCGTCGGCTCGGGCCGCATCCTCTTGTCGAAGGTGCGGCCCGAGTCGCATTTCCGCGGCGGCGAGCGGCCTGCCCGCGAACTGCCTCGCACCGTATCGGCCCGCGTTCAGCTGATCGCCACCCATCTGATCCCACGCCACCCATCGGATCCCGCGCCGGATCGCGCGCCACCTATCGGATCCCGCGCCGGATCGCGCGCCACCTATCGGATCGTGCGCCACCCATCGGATCCCGCGCCGGATCGCGCGCCACCTATCGGATCGTGCGCCACCCATCGGGCCCGCAAGGTGGGACGCAATCGGATAGGTGGCGTTCTCCGGTCGCCCCTCGCGGGTCAGGCGCAGCGCCAGCCGCGCCCGGACGTAGACTCAGGCCTCGTGACCAGAACTCGTCGAGGCCCCGTTCA
>DWWG01000238.1 GCA_019119875.1 Candidatus Dietzia intestinigallinarum
GAGCCCGGCGGCGGTCGCCATCGCGGTGAGCCCGGCAGCGATCCTGCGCCGGAGGGTGGAATGGGACATTCGTTGGTTCCTTTGTTCGTTCCTGGTGCCCCGGGGGGCATCGGTGACGTCCATCGGACCGACCCCACCAGGGAGGGCCGGAACTGCGACATCGTTACTGTCGCGCATTCTGGGACAGGTGTTACAGGGTGGGGGCCATTTCGTCCCCCTACTGTTACCGTTTCGAGACAACAGCAGGCGCCACCCTACCGAGTGCCCTGATACTTCTCCACCTCGTCCGGCATCGGCAGCCCACACCTCTGCACCTCGTACGCAGGGATTCTGTTCATCCGGTACTCGGCGAATGAGAATGCATTCACCAGGTTTGACCAGCGGCGTTCCACTGTCAACGGGGCGGAATACGACTCGATGAGCGCCTGTGTCGCAGGACACTGCAGCGCGACTTCGGCCTGATTCACCCAGTTCACATCGATCCAGCGGGGGAAGTTCACAGGATCTTCCACGACGCCGGTCTCGGCGAGCACCCAGTCGTAGGGGAGGAACTTGTCGTGTCCGATCCGCCCGTCCTCCATGCGGTCGGTGTGAGCGGCCAACGGCGCCGCGAGGCCCACCGTGTCGTAGACCTTCACGTCCAGGGGCAGGTTCATGCTCGTCATGCCCAGGTTGAGGAACACGACCGTCTTGACCGGGTCCTCGGGCAGCTCGAACGGTGCGAGCCCGGGCATGGGCCGGTCGTACGAGACGACGTCCCACCGGTCCTGGAAACCGGGCACCGGCAGGAACACCGCGCCGGTCCGGTTGGAGGCGACGTCGCGCACCAGGGCGCGCATCCGCGGGAAGTCGAGGTAGTCTTCCGCGAGCAGCGGGTGCCGGTGGCCGGTGCGCTGGATGTAGAACTGTCGCTCGTCGACGATCCCGGCCGCCGTGATGGACTCCGGTTCTTCGCGGAAGGGGTCCTGGGCGACCTCGACGGTCACCGCCCAGCCGACGACGACGAGCCACGCCGTGGCGACCACCGGGACGGCCACCCGGCGCACGTGCGCATCGTCTCGATCACGGGCCGGTCCGATCGGCAGCGGCACCACCGAGACGGGCAACAGGAGCAGGAACAGGGACGGCAGCAGCACGCGGCCGTGCATGAAGTCGCCGCCGACGCGGGTGACATAGAGCAGCATCACCACGGCCACCACGAGGAACACCACGGTCACCACCGGGGTGGAGCGCACCCGACCCCGCAGACGCCGCAGCCGGCTGACCGCGTCGTCGTCGTCGTCGGTGTCGCCACCCGCGGCGTCGCCACCGTCGTCACCGCCCTGCTCCGCCTCCGCCCCGCCTGCGGATCGGCCAGCGGTGCGGGAGGAGCGGCTCCGGAGCCGGGGCAGCGGATTCGCGACGGCCCACAGGCAGACCAGCCCCGCGATCAGCACCGCCCCCAACGGCACCAGGAGCACGTACGGCGCCAGCAGGTCCCACAGGTACTCCAGCCCCCGCCCCCACTTGGACCCGCCCGCGTCCTTGGCCACCGCGGTCAGCGGATACGGCAGCGCGTAGTACGACATGCGCCAGATCTGGTACACCACGGGCACGGTGCCGGCGATCGCCACCAACCACGCCAGGTGACGCCACGACTGTGCCGCGACCGCCATGAGCCCCAGGAACGCCACCGCGGCCAGCGCCATCTCCGGGCGCACCAGCGGGCCCAGGCCGGCGATGAACGCCAACACCGCCGTCTCCGGCGCCGGCAGACCGAACCGGTACTCGCGGTGCCCGGCGCGCGCCCAGCGCTGCATGCCGAACCACATCACGCCGATCCAACAGATCACCAGGCCCGTCTCCAGGCCCGAGGTCGCGAAATCCCGTGCCGGGGGCAGCATCACGTACACGAGCACGCCGAACGGCAACAGGAGCATCGGGGCCCCGGCGGGGGCGCGACGGGTGCCGCGGTACATGACGCGCGTGCCGAGCATCGCGAACACCACGGCCAGCATGCTCAGGGTGAGCGCTACCCCGAGCACGACGAGCTCCAGCCGGCCGCCGGTCACCTCGTGGGTGCCGTAGATGAGATAGGTCCACAGCGTGGAGGTGTTGGACTCCACGCGCTCGCCGGCGTTGAACACAGGGCCGTTGCCGGCGATGAGATTGCGGACGGTGCGCAGGACGATCAGGCCGTCGTCGGCGATCCAGCGACGCTGCCAGGCGCCAGCGAAGAAGATCGCCACCACCACGACCAGCCCGGTCCAGAAGACCGGCTCCGACCACCGCCGGGTCCGCTCCGGCGCCACCTCGGTCATCGTCGCACCGCGGTCAGAGGGACGGGACGACGTAGACACCGATCACCACGGTCAGGACCCACAGCGCGGCCAGGACCTGCAGGACACGGTCACCGAGGGCGATGTCCTCGGGCTCGCCGGCCTGGGCGGCGTCGACGTCCACGGCGTACCGCAGCACGGCGATGGTGAACGGGACGATCGAGATCTGCAGCCAGACGGACGCGCCCGCCACCTGCTCGGGATCCGAGCTGCGGTCGTACGCCCACAGCGCGTAGCAGAGCACGAGCACCGTGGCGGACAGGGTCCACACGAAACGCAGATAGGTGGGCGTGTAGCTCTCCAGCGCCTTGCGGATCTTGGCGCCGGTCTTCAGGTGCAGGCTCAGCTCGGCGTACCGCTTACCGGCCGCCATGAACAGCGAGCCGAACGCCATGACCAGCAGGAACCACTGCGAGATCGCGACCTCGGCCGCCGCGCCACCGGCCACGGCGCGCAGCAGGAAGCCGGAGGAGACGAACGCGATGTCGAGCACCGGCTGATGCTTCAGCCCGAAGCAGTACATCAGCTGCAGCACGATGTACACGGCCACGACGATCGCCAGCGCCGGGTGCGCGAACAGCACGGAGATGACGATCGCGGCGACGATCAGCACCACCGCCATGGCGTAGGCGAGCCCGACCGGCAGCACGCCGGCCGCGATGGGCCGGAACCGCTTGGTCGGGTGGGCCCGGTCCGCCTCGACGTCCATGGCGTCGTTGATGAGGTACACGCTCGAGGCCGCCATACAGAAGGCAACGAACGCGATGAACACCGAGAACAGGACCGATCCGTCGGTCAGGGTCTGCGAGCCGGCCGCCGCGGGCGCCGCGATCACCAGGACGTTCTTGACCCACTGGCGCGGGCGGAGGGCCTTGATCATGCCGTCGAGGAGATTCCTGGGCGGGGCGCCCTTCGAGTCCTCGGCGGCCTCGGCGATGTCGTCGATCTCGTTGGCCGTGTGCGGCTCGGAGCCGAGGAGGTGATGGTCGCCCCCGCCCCGGGTGGCCTGCGCTCCGGTCTGATCGGTCATCGCTTCTCCTCAGGGTTCTCGGCGGCTCCCGGCCCCGTGGCGGCGTCGCGCAGGGACTCGGGCAGGACTCGCTGCACGAGTTCGGTGGGCCAGGCGGCACGGGTGAACGCCGCGCAGCCCGTGCCGACCGCCACACCGGCGAGCACATCCGAAGGGTAGTGGACTCCCAGCACGAGTCTTGACGCCGACATCAGCGGGACGAGGGCCGGCGCGATCGGCACCCCGCTGACCGCGCCCGCGAGCAGCGCGAACGCAGTGGTCGAGGTGGCGTGGGAGGACGGGAAGCTGAGTGTGGAGGGGGTCCCCACGCCCACGGTCACACTCGGGTGGGCGGGGCGGCGGCGCCGGACGACGCGCTTGACCGCCACGGAGGTGGCGTGCGCCCCGAACGTCCCGACGCCGACCATCGCCCACCGGCCGCGGCGTGCGGGGTCGAGCACCATGCCGGCACCGGCGACGGCCATCCAGCCCAGGGCGTGCTCGCCGACGTGCGAGAGCAACACGGCGGCCTCGCGCGATCCGGGCACCCGCAGGAGGCGTCGCTGGACGGCCGAGAGCAGGCGGACCTCGCCGGTGGGGACGGGGATCTCCACTGACGGCGCCGCGGCCTCCCGTTCGGACTGTTCGGACGGCGCGGAGGCGCCGGCCGGGGTGGCGGGGTCAGGCGTCGAAGACACGGCTCCAGGCCTCCTTGCTCACGAGTCCGGTGTGGGCATCACGGTAGCGGCGCCGCATCTCCGGGAACCGGCGGTACAGCTCACGGTGCGCGGCGACCGACTCCCGCAGCAGTGTGGCGGCCTTGTCGCGGTCGCGTTTGCGGTAGACCACCCCGCGTCCGTCGGCGGTGGTGACGGTGGCGCCGTCGACGCGGCTGAGCGAGTACCAGCGCGCCTCGACGGGCGGGAAATTGGCCTGGGGCACCTCGTGGTGCGCCTTGTCGTCGCGGGACAGGGAGTGGGCGAGCCCCCTGGCCAGGGCGACGGCCTTGCGCACCTTGCCCCTGGGTTCGGTGTGGATGCCGGCGGGCCCGCCCGACGGGGCGGGCAGGTCGACGGCGGATCCGACGACGACGGCGTCCGGGAACTCGGCGCGCATCGACCGGACCTTGGGCAGCGCCGTGGGCAGCAGTTCGTACAGTGCCTCGGGTCCGCGCAGGAAGTCGCGGATCGCCTCGATCTGGATGGCCACGGTCGAGTACTCGAGGCAGAGCAGGTGCTTGACCAGCGCCTTGAGGCTGGACTGCATGATCCCCTTGTGGTCCCCGTCGTGGTAGAGCGAGGCCACCACGAGCCGGTTGCGCAGGTGGAAGTACGCCTGCCAGTCGATCGCGTCGTCCTTGTCCGACCAGGCCATGTGCCAGATCGCCACGCCGGGCATGGTGACGGTGGGGTGTCCGGCCCGGCGGGCGCGCAGCCCGTACTCGGCGTCGTCCCATTTGATGAACAGGGGCAGCGGCTGGCCGATCTTCTCCGCGACCACCCGCGGGATGAGGCACATCCACCAGCCGTTGTAGTCCACGTCGATCCGGCGGTGCAGCGGCTTGGGGTTGTCCCGGTCCGTGAGCGGGTACGTGGAGAAGTCGTAGTCGTAGTCCGCGTGCGGGGCGGCGGTCCACATGAAGTCGTGGGTTCCCACCACCTCGCCCATCGTGTGCAGGTGGCTGCGTTCCTGCAGGTTGAGCATCTGGCCGCCGACGAGCATCGGCACGGTGGCCATCCGGCCGAACGCGAGGGCCCGCAGGATCGAGTCGGGCTCGATCTCGATGTCGTCGTCCATGTAGAGGATGTACGGCGAATCGGTCAGGCGCCGGGCCTCGTACATGATGCGGCTGTATCCGCCGGAGCCGCCGAGATTGGGCTGGTCGAAGATGTGCAGCCGGTCTCCCAGCGCCGCGGCGGCCTCGGCGAAGCCCGGTTCGTCCCGGACCTTCCTGTCCCCCTGGTCGGGCATGAGCACCGCGTCGATCACCTCGTCGACCTGCGGGTCGGAGGTGAGCGCACGCAGCGCGGCCACGGCGTCGCCCGGCCGGTTGAAGGTGGGGATGCCGATCGTCACGCGGCGATCGTTGGGTACCTGCACCGACGGGTCGGGGCGGCCGTCGGGTCCGGCGTCGGGCCGCGTGGCGGGTGCGGCGACGGGCGCGTACCAGCCCCCGGCCAGCAGGTCGACGTCGGTGTCCGAGGTGAGGTCGAACCAGATCCAGCCGCCGTCCTCGAACGGGCCGAGGTCGCAGACGAACTCGACGGTGGTGACCCGGTCGGATTCGCCCGGGCTGCCCACCACGTCGCCGGTGACCGCGATGCGGGAGCCGTCGATCTTGGACCGGTAGAGGTCCACCCGGCCGGCTCCGCGGACGGTCAGCCGCAGGACCACCGCGTCCAGCACGGTCCAGCGGCGCCAGTACGCGGCGGCGAAGGCGTTGAAGTAGGTGGCGAACGAGACCTCGCTGTCCGCGCCGATGCTCAGAGTGGTGCGACTGGACGCATGAGCGCGACGGACGTTGGTCGCCGACTCCTCGAGATAGAGCGAGCGGACGTCCAGGGGTTCGCCGGCCCGCGGCAGGATGATGCGCTGGAGGCATTCCAGGCCACGGGGATCCTCGAGTTCCGCGACCGACTGCTCGATCGTCCGGTCAGCCTCGTGGTGGCCATGGTGTTCCATGTACGCGTGTCCCCATCCCGACGGCCGGGGCCGCCCTTGTCCACCTTGCATAGCCCACGGCCCCACCGGTGTGGGGCGAAAGCCGGATCGATCGTACCCGGCGGGCGCGATCCACCCCCTTCACCACGCGTCCACGGGGCTACGATTTCACCCGTCGCGTCGGCCACGCACGAGAGTGCTACTAATCAAGTACCAGGTTGTGGCTCGCATGGACCTCCTCGAGGATGCGCTCAACGGCATTCACCAACTCCGTGGCCTCGGAGGACATATCGGCTGTCGGAATCGGAGCGCCGCGCTTGATGACGTCTTCGGCGAGGATGTCAGCGCGCCGAGCCGCCGAACCCTTTCCCGTCTGGGCCCACCCCAAGTCCCAGGCATCCATCCGGTCGAGAATGATCTGCTTCTCCGCGAGCGCAACGACCTTCTCCGTCAACGCCACTGCGATCGTGTCGATGACCTCGCTCCGCTCCTCCTCGGATACCGACTGCCCCTGCCAGCGCACCGGGTTCTGCAACATCCCATACAGGACACTCTGCAGCGCACGACGGAAATCACCGACAGGCTTGAGGTCGCGGTACTCGAAATCGGTTCGGCCGACTATCCGTCGGTTGAGCGCCTTGACCCTCGCCCAATGCTCGCCCCGGAGGTCGACCCCGGGCCTCGGCTTCTCCACTCCCAACCTGATGAGCCATTCCTCTTGAAACCGAGCCGTCGCCTTCTCTACAGCGATGACCACCCCTTTGCGAGCCACGACGATCTCAGCATCTCCGTGATCACGTACCGGGTCTTCCCCCTCCAATTCGCCCTGAAGTCGCAGGAACTCGGCAGCGCCCTTACGCCCGAAGGTGTCCTTGGAGTTGAGGATCCGATCGAGCCGCCCCGCGAAGTAGACGGATGTGCTCAGACGGCGGCGCAGGGCACGCGCCGCAGCGGCCCCCGCGGCGGACTCGATGCTGGAGAGAGCGTTATCCACCGACTCGCGCACATGCCCGGTCCGCGTGGAATAAGTGGTGAGGTTCGGCCCCTTCACGCCGTCGAGGTGGGTGAACAAGAGATGCAGCTTGCCGACGCTCCCGGATTCCACTATCTGAGTCAACGCCGCGAGCGGACCGGCCTGCATCGGTTGTTGTGCGTTGTCCACCACCAGCACCGAATCGCTGTGGCTCACCTTCCTCACAAGCGAAGACGAGAGCGAGGAGATGGACGAGGGTGTATGTCCCAATCCTTCGCTGTCCACGATCACCAGGCGAAGGGGTCGGTCGGACCACGTCGGGACGAACGGGCCGCTCACGCGGATCCCGTTGACCACCGGGGTGACCAGACGACCGAACCCGGTCGCAGAGTTACCGTAGAACGTGGACAGTTCCGCCAGGAACCGAACCCGGTCGGTGGACGTCTGGGTCCATATCAGTGGCCAGCCCTCTTCGTCCCACGTCAGGTCACCGAAAGACAGCGCCGAGAAGCGGCTAGTCACCTCACGCACGAGCATCGCGATGATCTCTTCAGTGATCGCCGACTCTGCGACGGCGTCCTGGAGTGCCTCGTAGAGGGCGTCCTCGTTCTCTTGGTCGGTCTCCGCGGGAGAGAGTCTGAGCAATATCGACCGGACCAACGTTCGAACCTTGGCCGCAGCCCGCTCGACGACCTCGCGCGACCCCGCGACGTCGACGTCCACGAGGCCAGCCCCTTCGGCGAGCGATGCCTCCATGGTTTCGTCGCCCGTGATGCCCACGGAACTGGCCAGTTCGTCCTCAATGATGTCGTCGTCGATCAGGTCGTCGATGATGTCGTCGTCGTCATCAACAACCGGTCTGCCGAGAAGGTAACTGAGACGGAACCGTTGTCCCTCATGGTCGAGGAGCTTCAGGTACACCGCATTGTCATCGGCACCCTCGTACACCGCCTGGGCGGCAGCGACCACGTTGTCGAGCAGATGGTCCTCGACCTCCACGCGGGGCATGAAGGTGACAGCCGCCCGAAAGAACGGCTCGTCGCGCGGAACGATCTCCGTGTCGGCGACAGTCGTCTTGGCAGTGGATGTGGACGGGAATCGCTCGGTGCGCGGGTTGGTTCCCAGCAGCTGCCTGACCACAGTCGTCTTGCCCGCGCCGGTGGTCCCCAGCATGAGCACCCGCCGATATCCCTCCTCCCGCGTCGGTAGGGGGAGGACCGAGTCCCGCAATTCCTCGAAGGTCAGCATATTCACCATTCATCTGGCCGATTATTTTTGGCAGCTGCCGGTACAAGTTCTCTTATATACCATGTGACGACACATACACATCGCGATGCATCCGACGCGAACAGCCGTCTTATCTGGCATTTCGCGCATTCCCTCCGGACCGGGGGCACACCGGTGCGCCCGTACCGTCTAAGTTCATCTCATGCGTCTCACCACTCCTGCTCGTCCTCGTCCGACCCTTCGTACCGCGCTCGGCGTGCTCGCCCTGGCGCCCCCGCTCGTGCTCGCCGGGTGCGGCTCGGAGGACTCCACCCCCGCAGCCGGGTCCGGGGGTGGCGACTCCACCTCGGCCACGGAAGCCGGCAGCGCCGACGCCACCGTCGAGTGCCCGCCCGAAGAGGGGACGACGGAGCGCACGACGAGCTTCGCCTCCGCTCCCCCGATGTGCCTGACCCCGGGGGTCGACTACACCGCGGTCATCACCACCGACGCCGGCACCGTCACGGTCGACCTGCTGGAGGACAAGGCGCCGGAGACCGTCAACAACTTCGTGTTCCTGGCGCGCAACCACTACTACGACGGCATCACCTTCCACCGCGTGATCCCCGGCTTCATGATCCAGGGCGGCGATCCGCAGGGCACCGGTAGCGGCGGCCCGGGCTACCAGTTCTCCGACGAACTCCCCGACGCCGGTGAGTACGAGATCGGCTCCGTGGCCATGGCCAACGCCGGGCCGGACACCAACGGGTCGCAGTTCTTCATCGTCACCGGCGACGCCGGCGTCTCCCTGCCCCCGGACTACAGCCTGTTCGGCACCGTCACCGAGGGCATGGAGACGGTCACGGCGATCGAGTCCGACGGCAGCGCCCAGGGGACCCCGTCGACGACGCACACCATCGAGTCGGTGGAGATCATCGAGAACTGATACCGGCTGCCGCCGCGCGCAGGCCCGGTGCACCAGCGCGGTCTCCGGGCTCTCGGGGCGGGCACCGTCTCCCACCCCCAAACAGGCCGAGTTGCGCACCATCAGCGAGACCGCACCCCGAAACAGGCCGAGTTGCGCACCATCAGCGAGGCATCGCCCGGCGTGTCGCCACGCTGTTGGTGCGCAACTCGCTGATGGTGCGCAAAATCGGGTCCGCCCCGGGGCCGTGGGGCTAGTACCCACTCGACCCGCCACCACCGGAGAACGAGGCGTTCGAGTAGCTGGTGTTGGTGGAACTCGATGCCGCCTGGGCGGCCTGGACATCGTGGGAGTGCCAGCTGGAGGCCAGGTAGAACGGCACGAAGCCGTGATAGCCGAAGCCCGCGCGCCAGTCCGCGTCGTACAGTCGTGGCGCGCGACGGTCGCCGGCGTCCGCTGCGGCCTCCACGTCCGACATCTCGCGCTGCCGGATCGCCTCCACCACCAGCCGGTAGTCCACCACGAGACGCGCGTACCGGTCCATGAAGTCGGCGGCGCCGGTGTCCCTGGCGAGTTCGTCGGCCCGGGACTCCAGCGTCCTGGCCTCTGCGGACAGCCGCTCGTCCTTCGTGCCCAGCGCGGCGGCGACCATGTCCTCCCGGAGTTCGCCCAGCTGCCGGCGGCGCACGTCCGCATCGCCCTGCTCCATGCGGAAGAGCTGGTCGATGTTGCGCTCCGCGGTCTCCATCTGGTCGACAGCGGTGTGCGCGGTCTCGATGTCGGCCGCCGCCGCCCGGAACTCGGCGTCCGTGGACTCGGGCCGGAGGTCGCCGATCCGGCCCATGACCGTGTCCAGCTCGAGGAAACGATCCCGCACGTCGGCCCACTGTGCCCGGAGTTCGTCGTCGGCCAGCGGCGATCGCAGGGAGTTGGCGCGCACGTTCAACCCGTCGAGCTCCCCCGCGATCCGCCCGTACTCGCGGGAGATCCGGTCGTAGCGCTCCCGGGCGGTGGCGGCCTTCTTCTTCCTCGAGCCGGCCACTGCGGCGCCGACGGCACCCGCGCCCACCACGCCCGCGCCGCCGAGCGCCCACGGCAACCAGGACGGTGCGCCCTCGGACTCCGGCGCGGCGACCGTCGGGTCGGCGGCGGCCCGCGCCCCGGCCAGCAGCCCGACGGCGGTGTTGTCGCGACGCATAGGGTCCTTCATCGCCTCGAGCGAGCCGTCCAGGTGCGAGCCCTCGAAGAGGTCCAGGGCCACGCACACGTCGTCGCCGCAGTAGATGCCGACCTCGCGGGCCTCGGTGTCATTGGCCACGATCAGCATTCCCGGCGCCCACGTGGTCCGGTCCTCGGCCAGCAGGTCCGGTCGCAGGGCCTCGGCATACTCCAGGACGGTGTCGTTGAGGTTGCCGCCCCCGTCGTCGAAGACCAGGTATGCGACGTTCCGGACCTGCGGCGGGAAGTCGATCCGTGGCGTCTCGGTGCGCAGCAGCTCGTCGTCGCCGTCGGACAGCACGCCCGCACGGTCGGCGATGCCCACCGACACCGGCGCGGCGGGCGCGGGTGCGGGCTCGCCGGCGGGCGCGGGCTCACCGGCCGGAGCGGGTGCCGGTGAGGCCTCTACGGCCGGAGCGGGCGCGGGTTCCTGGGCTCGCGCGGGCCCAGCGACGAGAGGCCCCGCCGTGAGCAGGAACAGCGCGGCAACGGCTAACGCCACGAGTAGTCGGAGCACTGGCTGGGTCGCTCGTGTCATGTGTAGAGCCTAGGATCCCCCGACCGGGATGAACAGGCCCGCTCAGCGGGTGTCCGCCGCGGTTTCGGGCTAGCTTTGTCACATGCTCGTCGTGGAAACCCTCATCGCCGTGGCCATCGCGCTGACCACCGCGTTCGGCGGTCTGGTGGCGGATGACGTCATCAGCGCGGACGGTTCCTGCACCATCTCCGGCGTCCCGGATCTGTGGTCGCACCACTGCACGTCGTTGCCGCGCCTGGCGTGGTTCCTGGGCTCCGCCGCGCTCCTGATAGTGATGATGGCGCTGCGTCACTGGATGATCAACCGCAACGGCACGCTGTACTACCTGCGTCTGCTGCCGGCGTCGAGCGCGGATCACCTGCGTGGCGCCATGGACATGGCCCGGGCGCGCAGTCTCGACTTCCGCACGGCCACCGGGTGGTTCGGGGCGGTGGGCGACGTCCTGGATATCCGCGGGGACGTCGGGCGGGTGTCGGACGAGTTGGAACGCGCGATGAACGACGACGACGAGGCCACCGGCTACCTGTTCGCGCCCAATCTCTCGTTTCCCGCAGCGCTGGCCGTGGGCTATGACGTCCTGTTGCGGCAGCGGACGTCGCTCGCCGAGGTGCCGGAGGAGCCCCGTGCGACCCGTGTGCCGGGCGGGGACACGGGGATGCGGACGGTGTACTTCGATGACGGCTACGACGAGTGGTCCTCGCGCGAGTGGCTCGTCCACCACGACTACCCGGATCCGGACATCACCCTGACCACGCTCGGCACGCCGCCCGCGGACCGGCACGAGGTCCGCCGGGTCTGGCTGTCCCTGCAGTTGGGGGCCACCGGTCCGGTCTCGGAGGTCGACGCGGAGCACCCGCTGCGCGGGACGTGCGATGTCGTGGTGGTGGCGGGCCCCACCGAGACCGTCGACGGTGAGATCCACCTCCGCGAGTGGGAGATGCCCACCAGGCGGTGGGTCCCGGGCACGAGTGGCCGGAAGATCGACGCGGGGTCGTACGCGAAGTTGCTGGAGGAGCTGTCGGGGGCGATCGAGCACGTCCTGGACGAGTACCCGGAGGCGAACGTGCTGCTCTGCGCGGATCTGCCGCGGACCGTGCAGTTCGCGCTGGGGTATGTGATCTCCGAGCGCAAGGACCGCCACATCGTGGGCAAGCGTCCCGATCTGCACCGGCCGCAGCCCGGCGATTCACCCGCCGAGCGCGCCCAGGCGCACGCGGAGAACGCGGGGCTGAGCTCGCTGAGCCGGTTCTGGGCCTCGGTGACGCCGGTGCTGGTCCACCACGGCGAGGCGCGGCCGACGCTGGTGCACCCGGCGCAGCGCCCCGAGGTCGTGGCCACGTACGTCGACACCACGTAACCGCGACGGGCGACCGACCTCACCCCCTTCTCCACGTCGAGTCGTTGCGTGCAGCATTTCCCCAGGACATCCGCCGCACACCGCTGCCGCAGCGACTCAACGCCAGCGCCTTACCTCGCCGGCCAGCGCCCGGCGCGTCAGTCCGCGAGCGGCACGCCGTCGCGCAGGTGCGGCGCCAGCGTGTTGTCGAACATCGTCAGGGCGGAGGCGATCGCCATGTGCATGTCCAGGTACTGGTACGTGCCCAGGCGGCCACCGAAGAGCACCTTGTTGGCGGCGGTCTCGGCCTTGGCGCGGCGGCGGTAGGCGGCCAGCCGCTCGCGGTCGGTGGAATCGTTGATCGGGTAGTACGGCTCGTCGTCGCGGTCGGCGAAGCGGCTGTACTCGCGCATGATCACCGTCTTGTCGGTGGGGTAGTTCGTGCGCTCCGGGTGGAAGTGCCGGAACTCGTGGATGCGGGTGAACTCCACCTCGGCGTCGTTGTAGTTCATGACCGGGGTGCCCTGGAAGTCGCCGGTTGGCAGGACCTCCATCTCGAAATCCAGGGTGCGCCAGCCGAGTTCGCCGTCGGCGTAGTCGAAGTAGCGGTCGAGCGGGCCGGTGTAGACGACGGGCGCGTCGGGGCTGGCGGCACGCACCGCGTCACGGACGTCGAACCAGTCGGTGTCCAGCACCACGTCGATCCTGGAGTCGGCCGCCATGTTCTCGAGCCACGCCGTGTAGCCGTCGACGGGCAGTCCCTCGTAGGTGTCGGAGAAGTAGCGGTTGTCGAAGGTGTAGCGCACGGGCAGGCGGGTGATGTTGCCGGCGGGCAGGTTCTTGGGGTCGGTCTGCCACTGCTTGGCGGTGTAGCCCTTGATGAACGCCTCGTACAGGGGGCGGCCGATCAGCGAGATGGCCTTCTCCTCGAAGTTCTCGGCCTCGTCGGGGGAGAACTCGGCGGCCTGCTCGGCGATGAGCTCGCGCGCCTCGTCCGGCGAGTAGTAGCGGCCGAAGAACTGGTTGATCAGGCCCAGGCCCATGGGGAACTGGTAGGCCGTCCCGTCGTACATGCAGAACACGCGGTGCTGGTAGCCGGTGAAGTCGGTGAACTTGTTGACGTACTCCCACACGCGCTCGTTGGAGGTGTGGAACAGGTGGGCCCCGTACTTGTGGATCTCGATCCCGGTCTCGGGCTCGGCCTCGGAGTAGGCGTTGCCGCCGATGTGGTGGCGACGTTCGAGCACGAGCACGCGCTTGCCGAGCTCGGTGGCCGCACGCTCCGCGACCGTCAGGCCGTAGAAGCCCGACCCCACCACGATGAGGTCATAGGTGCCCCACTGCCGCTCGTCCGCCATGTTCGACTTCCCTTTCGTTTGAAGACCGGGCGCCGCGGCTGTTGACCGCGTCGGTGTCCGTGGGCCGCACATCGGGTGGCGCGGGTCCGGGCTCCCAGGGTATCCGGCGGGCCGGGGGGTGGTTAATGCCGCGCCGACGACGACGACGACGTCGCGGATCGGGCCATCGGCGAAAGTCGTCGCATACGCCCCGTCATCACTCATGCCGCAGGTCGGGCGTCGTCGTCGTCGTACGTCGGTTCGAAACTACACGCGTGTCACCCCAAAATTCACTCCTTTACCACTTGGTTTCACGCGTTTCTTGGCTACCATTGACCCCGTTCGTCACATCCGTTTCAACGGCAGCGAGTCCACGGTGCCCGCGGAACGGAGTGTGGAGACGTGATCCGCAGTCCCAGGCCGCGGGCCACAGAAACCTGATCTGGAGAAGCCCTTGAGCACACGACGCCGCACCCTGCACTTGCGCGGCCGACGCCGAACCCTCGCCGTGGCGGTGGCGGTCGCGGCGTCCGTCGTCACCCCCCTCGCCGTCTACGGGGCCGACCAGCTCGTCGAGTCCGGAGATGACATCGCGACCACCGCCGGCACCGGCCTGCCCACCGGCGAGGTCGAGGTCCCCCTCGCCGACGCACCGTCGGCCGCGGGAGTGAACCGCGACATCGCCGGCGGCAGCGCCCCAGTCAAGGAGGTCACCTCAGAGACCCCGTTCTCGATGATGGGCGTCACCTGGAAGGGCTCCCATCCCGAGGCCGTGGCCAACGTGCGCGCCCAGAACCCCGACGGGTCGTGGGGCCCCTGGTTCGAGGCCGAGGCGGTGGACGGCAAGGGCGAGAGCACCACCGGCACCGGCGGCACCGAGCCCGTCTACCTCGGCCTGGACACCACGGCCGTCCAGATCGCCCTGAGCGGCGTCGACCTGGCCGACTCCTCGCTGGCCGACGCCCCCGACGCGGACGCGACGGCACCCGACGCCTCCGAACCCCCCGCCGACGAGGACGTCGCGGCCCGCACCGACGAGCCCGCCGACAAGGACACGAGCTCCGACCGGGCGGATGCGGCAGACGAGGCCACCTCGTCCCGCGCGACGACCCCCGCCCCGGCCGCACCCGCCGACGGGCAGGCCACACAGACCGACGCGGGCTCCCGGAGCGAGCCCGCCACCGGCGCGACCGACACGGCACCGCCGGTGCCCACCCGCTTCGCGGACATCAAGCCGGTCGCCGAGACCTCCGAGCTCGACGCGAGCACCGTGCAGGCCGTCCTGCTCTCGCCCGACAAGACCCCGACCCCCGACCCGGACGCGTTCGGCGACATCGCCGCCACCGGCGGCACCGGCACCGACGCCGACGTCTCCGTACGCCAGCCCTCGATCATCACCCGCTCGGGCTGGGGAGCCGACGAATCCCAGCGGTGCCGCAACGCCACCTACGACGATACCCTGGCCGCCGCGACCGTGCACCACACCGCCGGCAGCAACAACTACACCCGCGAGGGCTCGGCGGGCGTCGTGCGCGGCATCTACACGTACCACGCACGCACGCTCGGCTGGTGCGACGTCGGGTACAACGTGCTGGTCGACAAGTACGGCCAGGCCTTCGAGGGCCGCCACGGCGGCCTGAGCCGCAACGTCCAGGGCGCCCACGCCGGCGGCTTCAACAGCAACACCTGGGGCATCTCCATGATGGGCGACTACTCGACCCTCACCCCGCCGGACGTCACCGTCCGCAAGGTCGGCGAGATCATCGGCTGGCGCCTCGCCGTGGCCGGCGTGGACCCCAAGGGCTCCGCCACCCACTACTCGGAGGGCACCTCGTTCACCAAGTACTCCTACGGCACCTCCGTGCGACTGCCGAACATCTTCGCCCACCGCGACGTCGGGCTCACCTCCTGCCCCGGTGACGCCGGCTACGCGAAGATGGACCAGATCCGCGACATCGCGGCCTCCTACGCCAAGGGCGGCAACAGTGGCGGCGGCGGTGGCACCGGTGGTGGCACCGGTGGTGGCACCGGTGGTGGCGACGGCGGTGGTGACGGCGGTGGTGACGGCGGAACCAGCCCGTCCACCGGCGGCGGCACCGGCTCGTCCCTGCCCAAGATCTCGCAGTCAGGCATCCAGGAGGCCGTCACCAGCGCACTGCGGACCGTCCTCAACGGCGGCACAATCGACGTGCAGGACCTGACCCGCATCCTGACCGGCGGCAAGACCCTGAAGGACATCCCGCTGGACGCCGGGTCGGTCGGAGACCTGGTCGGCGGCGACTTCGAACGACTCGCCACACAGCTGGCCGGCCCGCTGGGCAAGGTCCTGTCCGGGATCCAGAAGTTCGGCGACGTCTCACTGGTCAAGCACGAGAACGGCGCGCTGTACTCGTCCCCCGAGACCGGCACCCATCCGGTGTGGGGCGTGATCGGTGACGCGTGGGCCGCCCAGGGCTTCGAGCACGGCCCCCTCGGCCTGCCGGTGTCCACCGAGGCCGAGCGCGAGGACGGGACGATCGCCCAGCGCTTCGTCGGCGGCACCCTGGTCTACGACCCGGACACCAAGGAGATCTCGGTCGAGCCGAACCCGTAGCACCCGACAGACCCGCGGACGGCTCCCACCAGGTGTGCCCGCCTCCCCACCCCGGGGCGGCGGGCACACCGGGGAAGTGGTGGGGACCGGCCCGCACACCTGTGCCCGAGCCGACGTGGATGTCGGCTCGGGCACAGGTGTCGTACGGGGTTGGCGGCTCAGACCCACCAGCGGCGCAGCACGTGCGCCAGGCCGGCCTCGTCGTTGCTCAGCGTGACCTCGTCGGCGACCGCGTGGACCGACGGGATCGCGTTGCCCATCGCGACACCGTGGTCGGCCCACCGCAGCATCTCCAGATCGTTGGGCATGTCGCCGAAAGCCACGGTCACAGGGGCCTGCCGCTCGGCCACTCCCCCACCGGCCGCACCACCGGCACCGACAGCACTGCCGGCACCGACCGCGCCGGCCGCATCCCCGCCCGCCCTGACGAGCGCGGACGCCGAGCGCGCGGACGCCGGCACCGTCACCTCACCGGACGTGAGCAGGGTGAGGCCGCTGGCCTTGGTGACGCCGCGGGGCGCGAACTCGATCAGTCCGTCGGTGGTCGAGAAGGTCATGTCCGCCAGGTGCTCGACGGCGCCGTGCAGCGCGGCCGCCATGTCGGCGCTCGACATGCCCGGCACCCGGGCGAGCAACTTGAGCACCGGCTCGGACAGGACCTCCTCGTGCCCCACCTCGAGGTGCTCGAGGGCGATCCACGCGTGCTCGTAGTCGGGGCTGGCGACGAAATCCGCATCGGCCGCGTCCCGCCCGAGCCGCTCCGCCGCGATCCCGCTCCCGGGCAGCCGCTCTCGGAGGATCTCGTCGAGTTCGACCAGTACCTCCGGTTGCAGGAGCGTGGTGGCCAGGAACTCACCGGAGTCGGTGTCCATGATCACCGCACCGTTCGCACACACCGCCAACGGTGCCACCGGGAGCTGGTCGACGATCTGGGGCATCCAGCGTGGCGGCCGCCCCGTGGCCAGGACGAACGAGGCCCCGTCCGAGACGATGTCCTCGACGACGGCCCGGTTGGCCGCCGGGAGGAGATGGTCACTACCGATCAGTGTGCCGTCGATGTCCGAGGCGACGAGCAGAGGTCTGGAGGACGTCACGGAGTGTTCGGACCGCCCGTCATCGGGTCGCCGTCGTCGGTCTCCCGGGGTGGCCCGGACCGCGGCGCGGTGCCCTCGGACGGCCCGGCACCGCCCGTCCCGACGTCCTTGGCCGCCCGGCGGCGCATCCGCTCGGCGTGCTCGGCCTCGTCGAGGGCGTTCGCCTCCTCGAGGGTCGGCGCCGATCCGCCGAGACGCGCCGGCACCCAGCTCGCCCCGGCCGGGTAGGGGCCGTAGCGCCGGGCGTACTCGTCCTGCAGGCGCTCGAGGGTGGCCTGCATCTGGGTCCGGAGCTTCTCGGTGCACTCGGCGACGGGCTCATACGCCTCCACGGGCTCGCCGACCTCCATCATGATGGGCACCTTGGGCCGCAGCAGCTTCTTGGGCAGTCCCTTGGTCCAGACGCGCTGCGACCCCCAGATGGTCACCGGGAGAAGCGGCACACCGGCCTCGAGCGCCATGCGCACCGCACCGGACTTGAACGCCTTGATCTCGAAACTGCGGCTGATGGTGGCCTCGGGGAACACGCCCACCAGTTCGCCGGCGCGCAGACGCCTGACCGCCTCGTCGAACGAGTCCTTGCCGGCGGTCCTGTCGACGGGGATGTGCCGGAGCTCGCGCATGATCGGGCCGGCCACG
The DNA here is from genome assembly GCA_019119875.1 of Candidatus Dietzia intestinigallinarum. Taxonomy (GTDB): domain Bacteria; phylum Actinomycetota; class Actinomycetes; order Mycobacteriales; family Mycobacteriaceae; genus Dietzia; species Dietzia intestinigallinarum. The sequence continues at coordinate 17,848 of DWWG01000238.1, forward strand.
GAGTGGTCGAACACCTCGGCCTTGGCCATGTAGCGGATGAACCGCTTGTGCACGCGCGCGGGGATGCCGCCGTAGACGAAGTCGAAGTATCCGGTGTGGTTGATCACCACGACCGCGCCACCCTTTTCGGGGAAATGCCGTTCCCCGCGCATGGTGATGTCCAGCCCCTGAACCTTGAACAACGTGCGGGCGACGCCGATGATCGCCGTATAGAGCAGCTCCACGCCCCCCAGCGTAGCCGTCCGCACCCCGGTTCTGCTGCCGTGTAGGTTCGGGCCTCCCGTGTAGGTTCGGCGTCGTGGACCACGCCCCGTTCGATTCGGTCGATCAGACTTCCCGCACCCGCGAGTACTCCTGGGCCGCGCCGCCCGAGGACCCGGCCAGCCGTGTTCATGCCGGGCTCGAGTCGCTCGAGGCGGTCCTGCGGGGCGAACGCCACCTCTCCCCCGGGGCCCACACACTGGGTGTGCGGCTCACGTCGGCGCAGGAGGGGGCGGTGACCCTGACCGCCACGCCCGCCGAGTGGGCGCTCAACAACGGCGGCACCGTCCACGGCGGGATCGTCTCGGGCTGGGTCGACTCGGCCCTGGGGTACGCCACGGCCACGGTCGTCGAGCCGGGGACCGGCTACAACACGGTGGATCTGACGGTCCGGTACATCCGCGCGCTGCTGTTGGAGCGCACACCGGCGATCATCAGATCCGAGGTGGAGCACGTGGGCCGCTCGACGTGTGTGGCGCAGGTCAAGGTCACCGACACTGACGGTCGCACATGCGCCAGCGCGAGCGGCGTGATGATGCTATTTCGTCCCTGACGTTCGCCTCTGACGCCGCCGCACCGGGCTTTCCGGGTGCACAGCTGCCAGCTGCCAGCGCGCCGACCCGGCCCACCACCTCATGTAGGCGAACACCACGTCGACGACCGAGCGGCCGACCCCGCCCACACGATCCGCTCCCCGTGATGAACTCCCGCACCCGCCGATGAGCACGCGAAAGTGCACGAAGAAGGGCGGCTACGTCGAAGGCGTACAGGCGCGAGCGCGGATGCACGGGGGCGCGGGCTGCACTGGCGGGCGGGAGTGGGCGGGAAGGGGCGGGGTGGGCCGGGGCCGCGTCAGCGGGTGGGTTTGTCAGCGGGTGGGCTCGAGCACATCCTTGCCGACGAAGGGGCGCAGCGGCTCCGGCACCACCACGGAGCCGTCGGCCTGCTGGTGGTTCTCGAGGATCGCGACGAGCCAGCGGGTGGTCGCGAGCGTGCCGTTCAGGGTGGCGGCGATCTGCGGCCTGCCAGCGGAGTCCCGGTAGCGCACGCCCAGCCGACGGGCCTGGAAGGTGGTGCAGTTCGAGGTGGAGGTGAGTTCCCGGAAGGCGTTCTGCGTGGGCACCCAGGCCTCGCAGTCATACTTGCGCGCGGCCGAGGAGCCGAGGTCGCCGCCGGCGATGTCGATCACCCGGAACGGCAGCCCCATGGCCTGCAGCATCTCCTTCTCGAGCGCCAGCAGTCGCATGTGCTCCTCGTGCGCCTCCTCCGGCCTGCACCAGGAGAACATCTCCACCTTGTCGAATTGGTGGACGCGGATGATGCCACGGGTGTCCTTGCCGTGGCTGCCGGCCTCCCGGCGGAAGCAGGAGGACCATCCGCTGTAGCGCTTCGGCCCGTCGGACAGGTCGAGGATCTCGCCCTGGTGGTAGCCGGCGAGGGCCACCTCGGAGGTGCCGACCAGGTACAGGTCGTCGGCCTCGAGCTTGTACACCTCGTCGGCGTGGGCCCCGAGGAAGCCGGTGCCCTGCATGATCTCGGGACGGACCAGCACCGGCGGGATCATCAGGGTGAAGCCGTTGGCCATGGCCTTCTGCGCCGCGAGCTGCAGCATGCCGAGCTGGAGCAGCGCACCGTAGCCGGTGAGGAAGTAGAAGCGGGCACCGGAGACCTTGGCGCCGCGTTCCATGTCGAGCAGTCCCAGGCTCTCGCCGAGCTCGAGGTGGTCTTTGGGCTCGAAGTCGAACGTCGGGATCTCGCCGATCCGCTCGATCTCCACGAAATCGTCCTCGCCGCCGGCGGGCGTGCCCTCCTCGACGACGTTGGACAGCAGCCGCTGGATCCGGTCGACCTCGGCCGCGGCCGTCTTCTCCGCGTCCTCGGCGTCCTTGACCGCCTGCTTCAGGGCCCCGGCGGCCTCGAGCAGCGCCGGGCGGTCCTCCGGTGCGGCCCGGCCGACCTTCTTGCCGTGCGCCTTCTGCTCGGCACGCGCGGCGTCGGCGGCCGCGATGGACGCCCGGCGGGCCTCGTCGGCGGACAGCAACTGGTCGACCAGGGACGGGTCCTCGCCACGGGTGCGCTGTGAGTCGCGGACGACGTCGGGGTTCTCGCGGAGCAGCTTCAGATCGATCACGGACCCCAGCCTAGCGGCCCCGGGGCACGCCCTGATCAGACGCCGAAGAGTTCGAGGAAGGCGTCCTTCTCGAACATGCGGGCCGCGTCCACGGCCGACGGGATCCCCGCGTTCGGGTCCGCCCCCGCCTCGAAGAGGATGCGGACGACCTCCCCGTAGCCCTTGAACACGGCACCGGCCAGCGGGGTCTGCCCCCGGTCGTTGGCGCGGTCCACCTCGGCGCCCCGCTGGAGCAGCGCGCGGACCGTCTCGGGGTGTCCGTTGTAGGCCGCCAACATGAGCAGGGCGTCGCCGCGCTCGTTGGTCAGGTCCGGGGTGACCCCGGCGTCCACGTAGGCCGCGAGGCGCTCGGTCTCACCCTCTCGCGCCAGCTGGAAGAGCATCTGGGCGAACTCGAGAACCTCGGGGTCCACCCCTTCACGCGGCGAGCGCGCACCGTGGTCCGGCCCGTCCTGCTGCCCGTGATCATGTCCGCTCATGTCCGGGATCCTATCGCCACGGCGCGATTACGGCATCATAGGAGCGATGACCCCCACCACCAGATCGTCACGCCGTGGTCGGTCCCTGCTCCGTTCACGGGGCGCGGTCATGGCCTCGCTCCTCGCCGTCCTGTCCGGCGGCGCGGTCACGGGCGCGCTCCTGGCCTCCGCCATCAACGATCCCGACTCGTCCCGCGCGGGCCGCATCGCCGCGGTCGTGCCGCAGGTCGACCCGCGCACACTGTCGGGCCCCGCCTATGCGGGCGCCGCCCCGGGGACGTGCCTGACCTGGTCGGTGGACGACGCCGACAGGGTGGCCTCGTTCGACACGGTCGACTGCGGCCAGCCGCACCGGTTCGAGGTGGCGGCGCGCATCGACCTGTCCGAGCAGCCCGGATTCGGCAGCGGCACACCGCTCCCGGACTCGGCTGCGTTGGCGCCCGTCGGCACCGAGCAGTGCCTGCCCCTGATCTCGAGTTACGCGGGCCGGGAGGTGGATCCGGAGGGGCGGTTCACCGGGCTCGTCGTGCCGCCCTCGCAGGCCGGGTGGGACAAGGGCGACCACAGCGTCCTGTGCGGCATCGCCGCCTCCGAACTGGACGGTCGTTCCGCCCTGTCGACCGGCCTCTTCGCGGAGGCCGACCAGCACCGGCGCTGGGAGCCGGGGACCTGCCTGGGGTTCACCGCCGAGGGCCTGCCCGGGGCGCCTGTCCCCTGCTCGGAGGACCACTCGATCGAGATCGTCGCGGACATCGACGTGTCGGGGATCTTCCCGGAGGGCCCCGTCCCGCCGGAGCCGCGGGTGCAGTCCGAGCTCACGGCCGAGGCGTGTCTGGAGGCCGGGGTCGCCTACCTCGGGGACGCCGAGGCGCTGCGCCGGAGCACTCTCATCTCGACACTGGTCCACCCGATCTCGGAGCTGTCCTGGCGCACCGGCAGCCGCACGGTCAACTGCGGACTGATGAAGTCCGCGGAGCCCGGGCCGTTCGCCGTGCTGCGCGGCTCGGCCCGCCAGGGTGTGCTCATCGACGGCCAGACCCCGGTCGCGCCCACCACCACCGAGATCCCCCCGCCGGGCCAGCAGCCGGCTGGTGAGACAGGTGCGACGACCGGTGGCGAGGAGGGCACGGTCTCGGTGCCCGTCCCGGGCGGGACGCCGTGACCCCTGCCCGCATCCGGCCGGTGTCAGGCGGGTCGACATGAGCATCAGGGTCGACGAGACCAGATTCGAGCAGCTCGTCGACGACGCCCTGGACTCGGTGCCGGACGAGTTGTTCCGGGCCATGGACAACGTCGTGGTGCTCATCGCCGACCGGCATCCCGACGAGCCCGGCCTGCTGGGCCTGTACGAGGGGGTGGCACTGACCGAACGCGGCGACACGTACTCGGGCTTCCTCCCGGACACCATCACCATCTACCGGGACGCGCTGTGCGATTTCTGCTCCACCGAGGAGCAGCTGGTCCACGAGGTGGCGGTGACGGTGATCCACGAGATCGCCCATCACTTCGGGATCGGCGAGGAGACCCTCCACGAGCTCGGCTGGGGCTGACCCGGGCCCCGGGATCGCCTGGCAGTCCGGCCCCGGGCCCCGGAAGCGACTGGCGAGCCCGGCCCCGGGCGGTGTCAGAACTCCGGGCGCCCCAGGTGTTCGCCCCACCGCTCGCACGACCAGCCGCCGCCGGCCGGGGCCAGTTCGATGATCCCGCAGTTGGCGATGTGGTTGTCCAGCGCCCACTGCGAGGGCACCGCCCCGGCGAACACGGCGATCGCCCGCATGACCGCCCCGTGGACGACCAGCACCACATCGATGCCGTTGTCGAGGTGGGACTCGCGCAGTTCGGCGACCAGCGGCATCGTGCGGTCCTGCACGTCCAGGGCGCTCTCCCCCTCGGGCAGGCTCGACGCCAGTTCACCTGCCTCGAACCAGTCCCGCATGAGCCGGTTGTAGGCGAGCATCGCCTCGACGCCGGTCTGCATCTCGTAGCTGCCGGCCTGCACCTCGTACATCCCGGGCACCGCCTGGGTCGGCAGCCCCATCTCGGCGGCGATCAAGCCGGCGGTCTCGCGGGCCCGGGCGGCCTCGGAACTCATCACCACGGTGGCCGAGAGCCCGGACCCCGCCAACTCCCTGCCCACCACCGCGGCCTGCTCGCGCCCGAGCTCGGTCAGCGGCGCACCGGGCAGGGCGGTGTCCAGCGCACCGGCGACGTTCGAGGGCGTCTGCCCGTGTCGGACCAGGTGCAGGCGGGCGCTCATGCGGAGCTCTCGCCGCGGCGCAGGCCGTCCAGCCAGGCGGCCTCCTCCGTCAGGTCCGGCGGCGGCGCACCGGCGTCGGCGCCGTCGGCCACCGGCCAGGAGCCGAGGTAGCGCAGGTTCTCGGTGCGGTGCCGCAGGGCGAGCAGCGCCTCGGCGACCACCGGGTCGTCGATGTGTCCCACGAGATCCACGTGGAACAGGTACGTGAAGCGCTCGACGCGCGTGGGACGGGAGCCGATGCGCGTGAGGTCGATGTCGCGGATCGACAGTTCGGTCAGTGCCTGCACCAGCGAGTTCGGCTCGTGCGGGAGACCGAAGATCACGCAGGTCCGGTCGCTGCCGGTGCGGGGGGTGGGCGGCGCGGGCCGGCCGACCAGGACGAAGCGGGTGCGCGCCCCGCCCACGTCGGCGACGTCCTCCGCGAGGGGGACGAGGCCGTTGATCTCCCCGGCCCGTGCGGGGGCGGCGGTGGCGTCGGCGATGCCGGCGGCGACCTCCTCGGCCCCGGCCGCGGTGGAGGAGGCGGTCTCGATGCGCGCGTTCGGCAGGTTCTCGCCCACCCAGCGCCGGACCTGCGCGGCGGCCACCGGGTGGGTGCGCAGGACCGTCACGTCCTCGGCCCCGGTGCCGGGGCGGACGAGGATGGAGAAGACCACGTCGAGCTCGGTCTCGGCGAAGATCTGGAGCCGCTCCCCCACCGCGAGCGCGTCACTGGTGGGGTTGACGGTGCCGTCGACCGAGTTCTCGAACGGCACGCAGGCGTAGTCGGCCTCGCGGGAGCGCACCAGGGACAGGGCCTCGTCCGGGGTGGTGGCCGGGATCGGCCGGGCGTCGGCGAGCAGCGCCGAGGCGCGCGCGTCGGCACGGAGTCGGTGCAGGGCGGCGTCGGTGAACGTGCCGGGGGGACCCAGGTAGGCGACGGTGACCACGACGACAAGCCTAGCCAGCGTCAGTCGCGGTCAGCGGTCTCGAGGTCGGTCGTGATGGTCTCGGTCCGACCCCGCGGGACGAGCACGCAGGTCACCACGTCCCGGATCGCCTCCCGTGCGGATCGCGACAGTCCTCGGATCGCGGCCGGGTCCGGGCTGGCGATCGCGGCCCGGACGTCGCCTCCGGTCATGGCGGCCACGGCCCCGGACAGCAGTGCCCACACCTGCGAGGCGTCGGCGCAGCGCGGCACGAGGCCCGACCCGAATCCGACCCCGGCGTGGGTGGCCACGACCAGCAGGTCGGCGAGGTGAGCGGCGCTCTGCGCCGGGTCGGGGCCGACGGTGGACGCGGAGCTCGCCGTACCACCGGTGGTGGCGGTCGTCGCGTCCACCGCGGCCAGTCCGGGCGCCACGTCGACGACGGCGGGGGCGCCTCCGGCGAGCACCTCGGCGACCTCGTCGAGGGCGGGCTGACCGGTCACGCGGTCGGACTCCACCACGACCGGCTGCGTGACCGACCAGCGGCCCAGCACCTCCGCGATCGTGGTCTCGTCCACCACGAGGTCTTCCAGCAGGTCGGGCCGGGCGGGGCCTCGGCCGAGCAGTTCCAGCGACACCGTCATGGTTCTCAGGTTTACACCCTGCGCCGGCGCCGCGGGCCGGGAGCCCGACCCGGGCCCCCTGGCGTTGCTACTCTCTCCAGCGATGGGTTCCGACGACTCCTCCGGCCCGGAGTTCGCGGCCGACTACACCCCGGCCCCGGATGACGCCCCGGACGCCTCGCACCTCACCCCGGAGGAGAAGCGGGGACCGCGGACCAGCCACGTCGCGCTGGGGCTGCTCGCCCTGCTGATCATCGTCGCGGTGGCCACGACCCCCGAGTCCGTGCTGCCCCGTGACTCGACACTGCACGGCAGCTACCACGTCGACGAGGAATCGGGGCTGGAGATCGTGGTCCCGGTCGGCTGGCGGGCCCGCGAGAACGCCGAGTTCGGCTCACTCGAACTGGTCCCGGTCGGGTCGGGACGGGCCCAGGACACCCAGATCTTCGTCGGCACCCTCGAGCCCGGTACCGCGGCCGCGGATATCGCGGACAACGAAGAAGCCGCCACGGCCCTGGCCGAGACCGTCCAGCAGTACGTCCTCGGCGTCACCGGGGCCCTCGACGACCGACGGACCACCATCGTGGAGAACGAGGCGGGAACCGGTGCGTCCGTCTCGTACGTGGTGGTCCCCGACGACCCGGCCAGGGCCGACGCCGGGGGGCTCGTCTACACCGCGGTGTTCGGGACCCCCGACCGGCGATGGTGGGTGGCGTACGTGACCACCGCCCAGCAGTCCTCCCCCGGCCCCCGCTGGATGAGTCGCATCGTCGACCACGTCCGCCTACGGGACTAGGGCGGCCCACCCCGTGGACGTGCACTCCCCCGGCGACGACACCTCAGCCCCCGCCCCACGGCACGGTCGGCTGCGGCGGGCCCTGTCCCCCCGCGAGGCGTTCGCCCGGTACTCGGCGCGATTCGCCCCCGTCGGCGACCCGCGACTCCGGCGCCTGCTGACCGCCGAGGTCGTCGTCGTCCTCCTCGTCACCTTCGGACTCTCCGGCCTGTACGCCGTACTCGACCTGGTCTCGGCGGTGCTCGCGCCCACCGACCTCGCCGACCAGACCGCGGCCCTCAACGTCTCCCGGTCCACCCTCACCTGGCTGGACCTGGCCTACCAGGGCCTCGGCGTGCTGCGGCTGACCGCGTGGGCACTGCTGCCGCTCGTCCTGCTCGCCCACACCGGCCTCGGGGCGCGGGCCGTGGGGCTCGTCCGCGACCGGCCCTGGCGGCAGGTGGGGTGGGGGCTCGCCCTGACCGCGGTGATCGGGATCCCCGGCCTGGCCCTGTACCTCGGCGCGGTGGCCGCCGGGGTCAACCTGCAGGTCGCCGCATCCGGGCTGACCGAGACCTGGTGGCGGCCGATCGTGCTGGTGCTGTCCGCCGCGGGCAACGGGGCCGCCGAGGAGATCCTCGTGGTGGGCTACCTGCTCATCCGGCTCCGGCAGCTCGGCGTGCCGCCCGGGGTGGCGCTGATCGGCACCGCCCTGCTGCGCGGTTCGTACCACCTGTACCAGGGTTTCGGCGGCGGACTCGGCAATCTCGCGATGGGCCTGGTGTTCGCCCTGTGGTGGATGCGGACCCGGCGACTGTGGCCGCTGATCGCGGCGCACACGCTGCTGGATGTGTTCGCATTCCTCGGATACGCCCTGCTCGCACCGCATGTGGCGTGGCTGTGAGCGGGGCCGACCCGGCCAGAACTTCACGCGCGGGGCGGTTGTGACACTCGCCTCCACCGCGCGGCGGGGACCGGCGGTCGGGCCCCCGGCCAAGTAGAGTCCGATCCCATGACCGACGACCCCAGGCGCCGGCACCTCACCCCCGAGGAAGCCGCCGAACTCCGGCGGCGCGCGCGTGAACGCCGCGGGTACGCCGATCCCGGCACGCCCCGCGGTGCCGCGCCGCGGGATCCCCGGGCCGCCGCGCCCGGCCCACCCCGCTCGGCGGTCCCGCGCGATCCCCGGGCCGCCGCGCCGCAGGACCCGCGCGGCGGCACCCGGCGCCACCCGGGCAGGGCCGCCGACCCGCGACGGGACCCGGGCAGAACCGGCTACCAGCCCCCGCAGACCCCGGAGCCCCTCCCGCCGGAGGAACGCGCCCGCTACGCGCGCGGTCGACGCGACCCGAGAACCGGCGCGGACCCGCGCGGCGTCCACGACGACCCCCGCCGCGATCCGCGCGCCCCCCGCCGCGCGGACGGCCGCACCTACGGGCGTGACCCGTACCGTCAGCCCGTCGACCCCCGCGACCGCCGCCGGGGTGGCCGCGGTCCTCGCGGCGCGGGTGCCGCGGGGGCGGCGACCGCACGGGGCGGGCGTCGCGTCCGCACCCCCCGCAGGCGCAGGTTCGGCCCGCTGCGGATCCTCGGCCTGGTGCTGGCGCTGGTGCTCACCCTCGGGGTGGTCACCGCGCTGTGGGCCGATTCCAAACTCCAGCGCATCGACGCGCTCACCGACTACCCGGGGCGGATCGGCGACACCCCGGGCACCGTCACCCTGCTCGTGGGCACCGATTCCCGCGAGGGCCTGACCCCCGAGCAGCAGGCTCAGCTGTCCACCGGCTCGGAATCCGATGCCGGCGGCAAGCGCACCGACACCATGATGCTCGTGTACACCCCGCGCGGCGGCGACCAGACGATGCTCATCTCGCTTCCCCGCGACATGCTGGTCGACATCCCCGGTTACGGGGAGAACAAGCTCAACGCCGCCTACACCTTCGGTGGGCCACCGCTGCTCACGCAGACGCTCGAGCAGCAGACCGGGGTGCACATCGACCACTACGCGGAGATCGGGTTCGGGGGCTTCGCGGACATCGTCGACGCCGTCGGCGGTGTGGAGATCTGCCTCGACGAGCCCATCAACGACCCGTACGCGGGGCTCGACCTGGCCCCCGGCTGCCAGATCCTCTCCGGCCCGCAGGCGCTCGGATTCGTCCGCACCCGCTACGGCTTCGCCGAGCAGGACCTGCAGCGGGTCCGGAACCAACGCCAGTTCCTCGGCTCGCTGATGCGGACCGTCATGACGCCGGGCACCGTGCTCAACCCGTTCACCGCCCTGCCCCTGTTGGACTCGGGTGCCGAGGCCGTCACGGTGGACACCGACGACCACATCTGGAGCCTCGCCCGCGTCATGTGGAAACTCAGCTCCGACCCGCTGACCGTGACCGTGCCCCACGACGGCATGGCCTCCGGCGGCGTCGGCTCCTACCTGGTGTGGGGGCCCACCACGACCGGCTTCTTCGACGCCGTGGCCGCGGGCCGCACGCCCGGGCCGGAGTACCTCGACACCGGTTCCTGACCCGCCGGGTCAGCCGGCCGGGGTGATGGAGACGATGCCCCAGGTGCCGTCGGGGTTGTGCGCCACGCGGATGCGTTGCCGGATGAGGACCGGGTCCGCCCCGGGCGGGAACTCGGTGAGCTCCACCTCCAGGAGCGTGGGGGCGATCTCACTCACCCGGACACAGTGCGTGGTGCCCTCGGCCAGCCGGTCGATCCCCTCGACCCGCAACTGCTCCTCGGTCATCCGACTCGACGGGGCGACGGCCTCGAACGCCTTCTTTGCCGACCGGTCCACGTAGTAGGCGTGGTCGAACGCCAACACCGCGCCCGCCGGGCTGTCCAGCGAGCCGGGGCCCGAGCCCGTCACCCGCCCCTGTTCGACCCGGTCCTCGCATCCCGGTGTCGCCGCGGCCGCGGCCGGCTCGGACCCGGGGCCCGTCGCCCCGCGCACCACCCCGAAGCCCAGGACCGACGACCCTCCGAGCACCGCGGCCCCCGCGGCCACCGCCAGCGCGATCCGCACCGGCCGACGGGGCGGCCGCGGCGTCGAAGGCCCCGCCTCCCCGGTCTCCCGCGCGTCCTCGTGCGCGGCGGCCCTCCCGCCGGTCGGGTCGGGACCGGGCGCTGTCGGGCCGGGCGCCCGGGCGGCCGCACGCAACGGCAGTGTCGACAGGTCGTCCTGCTGCCGCTCGTCACGGTCCTCGTGCCCCGGGATCCTCTCCTCCGCCGGGAGCCGGGCAGGGGCGGCCTCGCTCCGGGCCGCCGGCCCTCCGGTCGCGTCCTCCCGGCTCCCGGCGCCGAGGGTGATCCGGGCGGGCGGGATTTCGGCAGTGTCCTGCGGCTCCGGCGCGTCGGCCCGCCCGGCCACCGCGTCGTCGGCCCCCGGGACCGGACCGTCCGCCGGCTGCGGGGTGGAGACCGACGGGTCGGCCGCCGGACCGGTCCGCAGCCACGGCGGAACGGTCACCTCCGGGAGGGCGGGGGCCTCGTCGTCGTCCGTACCCGGCCGCTCGGTCACGCCGCTCCCCTTCCTCGCCCGGCCTCGTCCCGCGCCGGACGACGCGGTGATCTGAGTGGATCCTAAGCGGCCCGGGGCCTGGTCGGGGGGCCGTCCTCCGGCGGGGTCGGCGCGAGGTCAGCGAAGGGTGACCTGACGGGCGCGGAGGCCGTCCCTCGACGACCGCTCCGCGGAGCTGAGCGGGGAGTCGTCGGCCAGCGCCTCGGCCAGACGGGCGTCGAGGGTCCTGAGCGCGTCGGCCCACTCCTGGTGGTGCATCTCGCGGTCCAGGTCGAACACCGGCACCAGCACGCCGTGGGTGCGGAAGGAACCGGCGAACCGTGACCCCTCGCCCAGGTCCAGGCCGCCGGCGGCGTGCACGCGGGCCAGTGCCTCGAACAACGCGTCCTCGTCCTCCGGGCGGACCCAGCGGATGTGCGCCTTCTCCCCCGCGTCGACCCACCACGCCGCCTCGATGCCCTCGGCCTCGACACGTGCGGACGGCATCATGGCCTCGTTGGCGTTGCGTACCGCCTGCGCGATCTCGGGACGGACCTCGACGCCGTCGGCGACCCACCACGCGAAGTCGTCGTGCACCACGACCTCCAGCGGCGCATCGGGGACCACCACGTCGGACAGCGCCGGGGTGGTGTCGTCCGGGTGGGCGGAGCTCAGCGTCTCGCCCCCGCCGGCCCGCCGTGCCCAGTCCACCGCGTAGGCGAGGTCCGCCGCCACGTCGGGCCCGTGCACCTGCACCTGCAGACCCACGAACGCCTCGCCGCCGAGCTCCGGGTCGCGCACCAGCCCGGCAATGGCGCCGGGCAGGACGGTGGCGACGGTGACATCGCGGCCATCTCCGACCGTGGTCAGTCGCGCGGTGGCCGACGGCACGAACTCGCGCATGGCCACCATGTCGCACTCGCCGGCGAACCCGGCGAACGGACGCGGATCGACGCTCAGTTCCTCGCGTTCGGCCGCGCGTGCGGCGAGCTTGGCCCGGCGGTTTCCGCCGGACTTGGGCTGATTGTGACGATTCCTTCTACCCACGGCCACCACGATACGGTGCGCACCCGCCTCCTGTGCCCCGGACCTCGGACTTCGGTTCCCGCCCCGGCCGCCGGCCCCCGGGACGGGCGGTCAGTTGACCACCGGGACGCCGGCCTCGGGACCGTCGATCCCCGCACCGGCTGCGCTCTGCGCGCCGACCGCTCCCCCCGCGCCGGTCGCTCCCCCCGCGCCGGCCGATCCGTCGCGGCCACCCGGGCCGACCGTCCCGCCGGTGTCACCGGACCGCCCGGGCCCGTCGAGCACGTCGAGTGCCCGCGCGGGCGTGTTGGTGCCCACCCAGTCCACGCCGAGGTCGCGGCACAGCAGCAGGTCGGCGGGGTCGTCGACGGTCCAGCAGTAGGTGCCCAGCCCGCGCGATCGCCAGTACTCGACCAGCCAGGGCCGCGCCCGCAGGGTGCTGATGCACGGCCCCATCATCTGTGCGCCGAAGCCCTCGGCCGGCCATGACTTGAGCACGTTGCGCCGCTCGCGCAGCTGCAGCTTGGGCACGGTGGGCGCGAGCTGACCGAAGCGGCGCACGGCCATCACGGAGAAGCTCATCATCACCGCGCGGGAGGAGGCGGGGTCCCGGGGCTTGTCCATGCCGAAGTAGGCGAGCTCGTCCCGCAGCGCCACCTCGACCCTCCCGCCGGTCGGCACGGGGTGTTTGGTCTCCAGGAAGAGCTTGACGTGCGGGTAGGCCTCGGCCATCACGAGGAAGCTGCGGAGCGTGAGCACGGGCTCGGGCGTCCGGTGGACGGGGTGCCAGGAGCCCACGTCGAGGTCGGACAGTTGCCGGAGGGTGCTGGAGTGCACCCACACGTCGCGGTCCCCGACGCGGGAGGTGCGCGGGTCGTGCAGCAGGACGGGGACGCCGTCGGCGGTGAGCCGCACGTCCACCTCGAGCGCCTCGGCGCCCTGCTCGAGCGCCTGCTGGTAGGCGACGAGGGTGAGTTCGGGGAACTCGGCGGAGGCGCCCCGGTGGGCGACGACCCCGCTGCGGGTGGGCACCGGGGACGGCGGGTGGGCGGCCTCGTGGACGGTCACGTCTCATTCCTTCCGGGCTGCGGACTCCGGGTCCACGATCCCGGCCGCGATGAACCGGCGGGTGAACCGAGGGGAAGGGTCGTTGAAACTCTCCATGACGGACCGTGTCTCGCGGATGGCCCAGGCGGCGGTGAGGGCCGCGACAGCGGTGAGCAGGACGGTGTCGGCGGCCGCCTGGGGTCCGTCGCCGGAGCCGCGCCACAGGGCGAGCGCCACGGCGCAGATGTTGACCGCCCACACCGCCCACCAGCGCCTCAGCGCGGATCGGGTGGGGGCGCGGGGCGAGGCCCGGCGTAGTTCCTCCAGGTAGACGGGGAGGCGGAAGAAGTTGACGACGACGACGAGACTGCCCGCCCACAGGCCGACCCGTGACCGGGGGTCCGTTCCGGGCTCGTACACCCGGCGACGCGTCTGCACGAGCCAGGCGGTCGCGCAGACGGCCGCACCGAGGCCCACCGCGATGGCCACGAGGCCGGTCACCCAGACCAGTGCGGTGGTGACGGACTCGATCCACCAGGGCGCCACCCGGTCGGCGTACCAGGCCAGGGCGAGATAGCGCAGCCCGTGGGCGACGGCGGCGGCGAGGAACCAGGCCGCGGACGCGGCGAGGATCCCCGGGGCGGCGTCGGCCATCACGGATCGTCTCGGTGCGGGCGCCGCGTCGAGCCGGCGGGGGATCGCGACCGGGGGCAGTCCCCACCGGGGGGTGGCCGGGTAGCGCGGGGTTCGCTCGCCCCAGGCCGCACCGGAACGGTGTCGCGGGACCGGGGGACGGGCCACCTGCGTCGGCGGTCGCCACGGCGGGTGCGCGACCCAGCGCCACTGCCGTGGGCGTCCCGGTGTGGTCATACCGTCCATGCTGGCACAGCGTGGCCCCGGAGCGGGCGCGGCCGCGCTGGCCCCGCCCCCGGTGTGGGAGCAAGATGGGTGCATGTCCGTCGAATGCATGCGTGTCCACGATCTCGTCTCGGGTGGGTCCGACCCCGGAGCCGCCCACGTGGTGCTCGTGGATCGCCTGTGGCCTCGAGGCGTCCGCAAGGACGCGTTCCGGCACGACGAATGGTGCAAGGACGCGGCGCCGAGCGCCGAGCTGCGCAGGGAGTTCCACGGCGGTGGTCTCGATTTCGACGAGTTCGCCACACGCTATCGGGCCGAGCTCGACCGCGGTGAGGCCGCCGCGGCCGTCGAGCATCTGGCGACGCTGGCCGCGGACGGCGGCCTGGTGTTGGCCTACGCAGCGAAGAACACCGAGCAGAACCACGCCCTGGTTCTCGCCGACGCCGTGCGCGCCGCCGGGGGCTCCGGCGAGCCCGGGAAGTAGCCCGGCGCCCCGGGGTCAAAGCCCGGCCTGCTCAGGCCTTCGAGGTGGGCCACGCCGGCGGTGACACCGACAATTCATGTTGCGGCCATCTCAGGGACGTGACGGAACGCCTCTTTGTCTGTAGTGTCATCGGCAGTAGTTGAAACAGTACGTTGTATTTCTGTAGACCAGCGTCCTCCCAGAGGTCGATGCGGCAACACAGGGAAACACAGCTCGCTCTCTGCTGCATCATCTGGCGTCCCGACAAGCGGGGCGCCGACTCGTGAAAGGACGCCACTATGGCTACCGGCACCGTGAAGTGGTTCAACGCTGACAAGGGCTTCGGCTTCATCGCCCCGGACGACGGCTCGGCCGACGTCTTCGCCCACTTCTCCGCCATCAACGGCTCGGGCTACCGTTCCCTCGAGGAGAACCAGCAGGTCTCCTTCGACGTCACGCAGGGCCAGAAGGGCCTGCAGGCCGAGAACATCACCGTTCTCTGATCTGAGCCCAGCGCTCGCGGGTATTCACTCGCCGTGACCCCACGGTGAGCTGGACTCGCCCGGATCTGCACTGTCAGGGCCCGGCCCGGGATGGACTCCCGGTCCGGGCCCTGACGCATCGGCGCGTCAGATCGGGCAGGCGACCCCGCTGCGGACGTGGCAGTCGTAGCCGCCGGGATTCTTGACCAGGTACTGCTGGTGGTAGTCCTCGGCGAAGTAGAACTCTCCCGAGCGCACCTCCTCCAGCAGTCCGATCTCGGTGGTCACCGGGCCGAAACCGGCGGCGGCGAGTTCCTCGCCGTACCGGTCCGCGATCCGGCGGGCCGTCTCCAACTGCTGCGGGGTGGAGGCCAGGATCGCGGAACGGTACTGGGTTCCCCTGTCGTTGCCCTGCCTCATGCCCTGTGTGGGGTCGTGCCACTCGAAGAACGTGGCCAGCAGCTTCTCCACGGGCAGCACCTGCGGGTCGAACACCACCAGGACGGCCTCCGTGTGCCCGGTCGCGCCGGAGCAGACCTCCTCGTACGTGGGGTTGGGGGTCCAGCCCCCGGCGTACCCGACGGCGGTGGTCCACACCCCGTCGAGTTCCCAGAGCACGCGCTCGGCACCCCAGAAGCAGCCCAAGCCCAGTGTGATGGTCTCGAGCCCGTCCGGATACGGCGGTGTCATGGGGTTTCTCGTGACGATGTTGGACGGCGCCACGGGGATCGGGGTCGATCGTCCCGGCAGCGCCGAGTCCGCGTCGACGACCTCTGTCGCCGTACGCATCGCGGAGAGTCTGATCGCGTCCTGTAGCCAGCCCATGGCGCCAGGATAACCGCGTCCGGTGATCGGGATCAGACCGTGATGTGACGAACGCCATAGCGCGGGTTAGGGTGGGCGCGAGCACGAACGGAGGGGGACGCCGAAGTGTCAGCTTCAAAACCCGCTGCGGAGCAGTTGCGCGACATCCTGGAAGGGGGCAACAGTCAGCCCTTCGAGGGTTCCGGATGCAGCGACCATGTCGGGCGCCGGAACCTGCGGATGACCGTCACGGCCGCGGTCATCCTGCTGGTGGTCCTCATCGCGCTGATCATCTTCTGACCGGCGGGCCGCGCCCCGACGACCGGCCCGCCCTGCGCCGACCCACCGGCCCGCCCCGCGCCGATCACCGGCCCGCCCTGCGCCGATCACCGGTCCGCCCCGCGCCGGCTAGGTGAGATGCTCGCGGGCGACGCGGACCAGCAGCGGGGCCCACGGCGCGCACTCCTTCTCGTCCAGCTCGGCGATCCGCGCCATCTCCCCCACCGCGACCCAGCGCGCCTCCGCGATCTCGGCCCGGGGCCGCACGTGAGCGTCGAGACCCGCCGAGAAGACCTCGGCCACCAGCAGGGAGCCGGGCTCGTTCGCGGTGTCCGTGGTGAACCGGCCCAGCGGCGTGAGCTGCTCGGGTGACAGGCCCACCCCCAGTTCCTCGTCGAGCTCGCGGATCGCGCAGCGCAGCGGGGACTCACCCCGTTCCCATTTGCCGCCGGGCAGCATGAAACGGTCCGTACCGGACTTGCGCACGGTGACCACCGCGCCGTCCGGACCCGTCAGCACCACCGCCGAGACGGAGATCACGTGCGGGTCGCGCCTATCGGAGTGATCCACGCCCCCGATCATGGCAGCTCACCGCGCGCCGTCCGAATCGGACACCGACGGCCACGGGGTGTCGCCGACGCGGGCGGGCCCCGCAGCCCCCGCCGCGGGCCGACGCGGCTGCCGCGGGATCACTATGGTGGACAGCGGACGTCGTGACGGGCGACACGGGCCGGACCCGAGCGCAGCGCGTCACCCACACTGAAAGGACACTCCACTATGGCCGAGTACGTTCTTCCCGATCTCGACTACGACTACGGCGCTCTGGAGCCGCACATCTCCGGCGAGATCATGGAGCTCCACCACTCCAAGCACCACGCCACCTACGTCGCGGGCGCCAACACCGCCCTCGAGCAGCTCGCCGAGGCCCGCGAGGACGGCACCATCGCCGCCAAGGCCCCGCTGCTGAGCAAGAACCTCGCCTTCCACCTCGGTGGCCACACCAACCACTCGGTGTTCTGGAAGAACATGTCGCCCAACGGCGGCGGCCAGCCCGAGGGTGAGCTCGGCGAGGCGATCACCGCCGAGTTCGGCTCCTTCGAGAAGTTCCAGGCACACTTCAACGCCGCGGCCACCACGCTGCAGGGCTCCGGCTGGTCCGTCCTGGGCTGGGACCACATCGGCCAGCGCCTGGTCATCCAGCAGCTCACCGACCAGCAGGGCAACATCTCCATCAACATCACCCCGCTGCTGATGCTCGACATGTGGGAGCACGCCTTCTACCTGCAGTACAAGAACGTCAAGCCGGACTACGTCAAGGCCTGGTGGAACGTCGTGAACTGGGAGGACGTCGCCCAGCGCTACGCCGCCGCCAAGGGCTGAGGCATCGCCCGGCCCCGGGGCCGTGACCGACTCCCGGGACAGTCATGACGAAGAGCCCCGCGCACTGATGGCGCGGGGCTCTTCCGCCGCTCAGCGGGGGGATCGACCGCCGGCCGGGCCGTCCGACCGGGGCCGGGTCCGGAGGTCGGATCAGCGGTCGGCCAGGGCGTAGGCCGCCGCCGAGGTCACGGCTGTCACCGTGAGGACCGACGGCCACGCGCCGATCTTCGCGGCCAACGGGTGCGAGGCCCCGAACGCGCCGATGTACAACGCCGACAACCCCACGGTGGTGGGCACGTCGGTCCTGGCGAGCCACGACCGTCCCGCCCACAGGCCCGCGGCCGCGAGCACGACACCGCCCAGCGGGCGGATCCCGGTCTCACGGGCGGCCAGCCATCCGCCGAGCAGGCCTCCGGCGACCACGGTCGCCGTGGACACATCCTGAGCATTCTTGACATCGATCACGGGCATGACCCGGATACTACGAGGCCACACCGCCGACCGCACTTCCCGGTCGGTCGTCCACTTGGGTAGCGTGCCAGCAGTGCGGTGACCTGAATCACCGCTTCAGCACCTGTCCGCCGACACGGCGGCCGCCCCAGGGAGAGCCGATGACCGACAGCCGGACCACCACCGCCGCCCCCGACGGCCCCGACGTCACCGACGGCCCCGGCGCCACCGCCCCGGGACCCGGACGGCCGGAGGCGCCACGGTCCCGGACCCGCGGGTTCACCCGCCGCTCGGTGCTGGGCGGAGCCGCGGCGCTCGGCGGGGTCGCGGCACTGCAGTCGCTCCTGCCACCACCGGCGTCGGCCCGGCCCACGGCCATGTACGTGGGCCGCGGCATCGGCGACATGACCGGCGAGCCGTTGGGGGCCGGCATGAACGGGTACGCGGACACCGAGCAGATGTCCGTGGGACTGCACCTGCGGCAGCGGGCCCGTGCGTTCGTGTTCGCCGATTCGTCGTCGTCACCCCGGTTCCTCCACGTCACCGCGGAGATCGGCCTGGTCTTCCAGTCCATCCAGCAGGAGGTGCTGCGGCGCCTGGCCGCGGAGTTCGGCGACACCTACCACGAGGGCAACGTGGTGATCACCGCAACGCACACCCACGTCGCACCCGGCGGCACCTCCGGCCACCCCATGGTCGACCTGTCGATGCTCGGCTTCCGCCCGGTCACGTTCGAGGCCAACTGCGCCGGCATCGTCGACGCCGTGCGCATGGCCCACCACGACCTGGCCCCCTCCACCGTCGGCGTGACCACCGGGGCCCTCCACGACGCCGGCGCCAACCGGTCGCGCGGCTCGTTCGAGCGTGACACCCCGGAAGAACGGGCACACTTCCCCGAGGGCATCGACCCCCGCTCCCAGTCGCTGCAGATCACCCGCGACGGGCGGCTGGTGGGCGTGCTCAACTGGTTCGCCACCCACGCCACGTCCATGACCTCGCACTCACGGCTCGCCTCCTCGGACAACAAGGGCTACGCCGCCTGGCACTGGGAGCGGGAGGTCGCCGGGCAGGACTACCTCGCCGGCGGCACCCCCGGCCTGATCACCGCGTTCGCCCAGACCAACCCGGGCGACATCAGCCCCAACCTCCACCTCGCGCCCGGACAGGGGCCGACCGCCGACGAGTGGCTCAACACCCGTATCAACGGCGAGAGGCAGTACGCCGCCGCGCGGGACCAGGTCGGCCGCGGCGTGCGCGGACTCGGCACCGGCATCGACGTGCGGCACACGTGGGTCGACATGTCCGCGGTCGAGGTGCGCCCCGAGTTCACCGGCGACGGCCGCACGCACCGCACCGCGATCGCGGCGCTGGGCGCGTCCTTCGCCTCCGGCAGCCAGGAGGACGGCGGCGGAGGCGACGAACTGCCCTTCGCCGAGGGCGACCGCGGCGGGAACCCCGAGGTCAAGGCGATCGCCGACCTGGTGGTGCCGGCCTGGCTGCGCGAGGCCCACGGCGACAAGGACATCCTGCTGCCGGCGGGCCTGGTCCCCCACGCCATCCAGCGCGTCTTTCCGTTCCACCTGGTCCGCCTCGGCGGCCACCACCTGTTCGCGCTCGGATTCGAGCCCACCATCGTGGCCGGCCTACGACTGCGGCGCACGCTCGCGGCCGAACTGGGCGTGCCCGAGGACCACGTGACCGTCCAGGGCTACTCGAACGCCTACGGCCACTACGTCACCACGCCCGAGGAGTACTCCGCGCAGAACTACGAGGGCGGCGCGACCGTCTTCGGGCCGTGGACCCTGCCCGCGATCCAGCAGATCGCCGCCGACCTGGCCCGCTCCATGCGCGCCGGAACCCCACTGGACCCCGGCACCCCCGAACGCGACCTGACCGGGCAGATCCCGGCCTCCCCACTCGGGAACCCGCTGGTGGACACCCCCGCACCGCTGCGGGACTTCGGCGACGTCCTCGACCAACCGCACGGCGAGTACCGGACCGGCCAGCGCGTGGCGGTGCGGTTCTGCGGCACCCATCCGAACTCCGACCTGCGCCGCGGTGACACCTACCTCGCGGTCGAGCGCGCCGAGGGCGGCCGGTGGGTACGGGTCCACGACGACGGCGACTGGTCCACCATGATCGTGTTCGAAGGCCTGCTGACCGTCACCAACGCGCTCATCACCTGGGACATCCCACCAGGCACGCCGGCGGGCGAGTACCGGATCGTCTACACCGCCTCGGGCCGCGGGATCGACGGCCGCCTGTTCCCCGTGCGGGGGGAGAGCAGGGCCTTCCACGTCCGCTGACCACCGTTCTGGAACACTGGAGCGGAAACCGCCTGCAGTGTCGGCCAACCGCACTGCCCGGCGCTCGACCCCCCCAAGGAAAGGACATCGCCCGTGGACATCAAGGGTGCATCCGTCATCGTCACCGGCGCCGCCTCAGGCCTGGGCAACGCCACCGCGCGCTCCTTCGCCGAGAAGGGCGCCACCGTCTTCGGCCTCGACCTGCAGCAGTCCATCGACAAGGCCGTCGAGCAGGGCATCGACTCCGGCATCACCCTCATCGCCGCCGATGTCACCAGCGAGTCCGACGTCCGGGACGCCGTCGCCCGCGCCACCGAGGCCGCCCCGCTGCGCGTCGTGGTCAACTGCGCCGGCATCGCCCCGGCCGCCCGCATCGTCTCCAAGCGCGGCGTGCACCCCCTCGACATGTTCGAGACCTGCATCTCCGTGAACCTCGTGGGGACCTTCAACGTCATGCGGCTGGCCGCCGAGGCCATGTCCACCCAGGAGCCCGTCGACGAGGACGGCCAGCGCGGCGTCATCATCAACACCGCCTCCGTCGCCGCCTACGAGGGCCAGGTCGGCCAGATCGCCTACGCCGCCTCGAAGGGTGGCGTCTACTCGATGGGCATCTGCGCCGCGCGTGACCTCGCCCAGTTCGGCATCCGGGTCAACACCATCGCCCCGGGCACCATCGAGACCCCGATGCTCAAGGGCCTGACCGAGGAGTTCCAGAAGTCGCTGGAGGCCGCGATCCCGTTCCCGTCGCGCCTGGGCCGGCCCTCGGACTACGCGCAGCTGGCGAACGCGATCGTCGAGCACGACTACCTCAACGGCGAGAGCTTCCGCATGGACGGCGCGCTGCGCATGGCCCCGCGCTAAACACCCGCCCGGAAATCCGCTGCTCCCGCTCCGGATCCGCCGCCCCTGTGGGTGGCGGATCCTCGGGCCAGAGCAGCGGATTTCGTGGATTTCAGTGCCGGGAGATCCACTCCCGCACCGCCCGGGTGGCCCTCACGTCGTCCTCGTTGTAGGCGAGGATGCGGGACCGCCCGGCATCACGTGCGACACCCCGCGCGGACTGGGCGTCGCGGTACCAGCCGATCGAGTTCTCGCCCCCCGCTTCGGGATCGCGCCAGGTGAACCCGGCCACCGGCGCCACGACCTTGAGCCCCAGACCCGAGGTGGAGACGAACTGGCCGGTCACCGCCTCGTGCACGTCCACCCACTGCGGAGACGAGATGAACCGCCTGACCTCGTCAACAGCCGGGACCCCCCTGACCACCGCGACGGTGGCCTCCGGACCGAACCGGGCCGCGGTCGAGAGCATCCACCCGTTCTCCGCCGACTTCGAGTAGCAGTACGCCCGGAACGAACGCCCCTGCCCGGCGGCACGGTCCCGGATGCCGGTGAGCCAGCGCCAGAACTCGGCGAACGACCGGCCCTCGTCCGGGTCCGGCAGGCGGGCCCACGTGCTGAACGGCCGGTAGCCCTCCTCCTCCAGTGGCCGACCGTCCCGCAGCGTCAGCAGGGTGCCCCACAGGTAGGCGCCGTCGTCGAGGTGGCTCTCCAGGTCCACATCGACCTCGACATCGGCACGCGGGATCGTCGGCCGTGCCACCTTGGGCACCACGATCTCACCGTCCCGATGGGCCCGCGCACGCAGCACCGCGTCCATGAACGGCTCACCGTTCCACTCGGGCGGCCGGTCGGGACCGGCCTCGGCGAGCTCGCCGATGGTGCGGATCCCCGCGGCGTGGAGGGGGCCGACCTGTCCGCCGCCGACGACGAGGCTCACGTCATCCGCCAGGACGAGCCTGTCCCGGCAGCCCGTCACGGGGCCGTCGCGGCCCGCCCAGCCCTCCCACCACGGGCAGGTGCGGCATTCGCCGATCCGGCTCGGGGACGTCCGACGCTCACCACGGACCACCGCCAGCCGGGCCGCGTGGGCGGCGTCGGCGGCCTCGAGCACCGGGGCCAGATCGTGCACCACCGACCGCGACGACCCCAGCCCGAGCACCGCCCCGACCGGCTCCGGTGCCGCACGGCCGAGGGCCTCCAGCAGCCGCCACGCGTGCACCAGCCGATCCAGATCACCCGGGTGGCGACGCACCCGCAGCGACGGATCCGGGGCCGGATCCCAGTCCAGCAGCCGCGTCACCAGCGCCTTCGACGAACTCCCGCCCCGCCTCGGGTCGACAACCTTGTGATTGACCACCAGCGCGGGCGCGTACCCCCCGCCGGGCACCGCGGCGAGCGTGCAGCGCATCCCCTGCCGGCCGGTGGACCCGTCAGCGGGCAGGGCGGCACCCCACACCAGCGTCACGCCGTCCGAGAGCGCACGCAGGGTGGTGGCGATGTCGTCGTCGTCGGGAACATCCCCCGGCAGGTCCGTCCACTGGTCGCCCACCACATCCACCACCCGGGTGCCCGGGCCCGCCCCGCGCAACGCGCGCTCCCGCAGGCCCGCGCGGCGATCCGCGGCCGCCATCGCGCGCAGACGCACACCCTCGTCCAACGGCGCCCACCGCCACCACCCCGGGCCGGCATCGCGCTCCCGGGCCACCCGGTGCAGACACCGGGCCCCCGACGCCGGCCCCACCACCGCGGCGTCGGGGGCGCGGTGCGTGGTGTTCGCGGCGTCCTCCATCACCGACCATCATGACCCATGACGCGCTCGGGCCCCGACTCCCCGTGGACCGTCCGGTCCTGCATCGCGGCCGGTTCGCCTAGGCTGGTGACCTGATGTTCGCGACGAGAGAAGGATCGACGCCCATGGGCAAGCTGACGACCTACCGCGACAAGCGCGCCGAGCTCAAGGCCCATGCCCGGGCCCTGAAGTCCACCGCCATGACCGAGGCCAAGCTCGCCGCCAAGGAGACCCGGGAGAAGGCGAAGGAAGCCCACCGGGTCGAGCTGGCCGAGGCCAAGGAACGTGCCAAGCTCGCCCGCCGCAACGCCGACCGTGAGGCGCGGCGGGAAGCGGTGCGGGACCGTCGTCGCGAGGTCACCGAGGCCCGGCGCGCCAAGAAGATGGACAAGCTGGCGGCCAAGGCCACCAAACGGGACCGCAAGGCCGAGAAGGCGCTGGCCAAGCAGGAGCGCGTCACCCTCAAGCGGGAGGCCAAGCTCCTGGCCAAGGACCGCAAGCAGGCCGAGAAGATCGACGCCGCCGGCCGCAAGCACGAGTACCAGCTCGCCGAGATGGAGCTCAAGAAGCTCGACGGCACCAAGCTCGGCAAGGAGGACCTCCAGCGCTGGCTCGGCCTGGCCAAGATCGCCACACCGGTCCTGCTGCCTATGATCTACAAGGTCGTCTCGAGCGCGCAGTCCTCGGATTCGTCGGTGTCCGCCGGTGCCGTGGACCTCAAGGCGGCCGGCATCAACGCGACCGGCCCGGGCGCCGCACTGGGCGTGCGCATCGTGCGACTCGAGCAGACCCTCGACCAGCTCCAGGCGACACGCGGCGGAGAGCGTGAGGTCACCGACTTCATCGACTCCACCCGCACGCGCCTGCGGGACCTGCGGGCCGCCGTCGAGGCCGCCGAGACCACCCCCACCGCCCAGCGTCGCGAGGTGCACTCCGCGATCTCCGGCGAGCTCGACCGGATCAACAAGGACGTGTTCGCGCGTCTCGGGGTCAAGGCATGAGCGGACTTCGTCGTCGACTCGTCTCGGTCGCCGCGGCCACGGCCCTGCTCGGCGGGGCGGGCGTGCCCGCCGTGATGCTGGCGCCGGCGGCCGCCGCCCACTCGGTGCTGATCGCGACCGACCCCGAGAACGGCAGCGAGCTGGAGAACTCCCCCGAGCAGGTCGAGCTGACCTTCAACGAGGAGATCAACCAGAACTTCGTCACGGTCACGGTGCGGCAGGACGACGACTCCACCAACCGGGTGACCGGTGAACCCACCGTCGACGGTGACACGGTGACCGCGCGGGTCGAGGACCTCGTCCCCGGGAGCTACACCGTCGGATACCGCGTGACCTCGGCCGACGGGCACGTCGTGACCGGGTCCTCGGCCTTCAGCGTGGTGGGCTCGGAGCCCGGGGCCGGGGGATCCGAGGGCGCCGGGGACCCGGAGTCGGTGGACTCCGCGCAAACCGACGCCGGCGCCACGGACGTTGTCGACGACGCCGCCGCGGATTCGGATTCCGACGGGGGCGTCAACCCGGCGATCTGGATCGTGGGCGGGCTGGCGATCGTCCTGATCGGCGGCGCGTTCTTCCTCCTGCGCCGCGGGGACTGAGACCGGACGTCCGGCCCCCGCGTGACAGTGCGCGGGGGCCCGCCGGTCGCGGCTTTCAGCGCCCCGGCAGGAACCGCATCGCGTCGGTGGCGGGGGCCAGCAACTTCTGCCAACGCTTGCGCGACACGAAGCCCGGACCACCCATGTGCACCACGCGTTGGGTGGCGATGGTCTGCGCCTCGGTGTACTTGAGCAGGCCCTCGTCGCCGTGGCGGCGTCCGACACCGGAGACGCCCATGCCGCCCATCGGGCCCGCGACCGAGCCCCAGCCGGCGACGTAGCCCTCCCCGACGTTGACGGTGCCCGTCCGCAGCCGGGCCGCGATCTCCTCGCCCTCCGAGTCGGAGCCGGCGAACACCGAGGAGTTGAGCCCGTACTCGGTGTCGTTGGCCTCGGCGATCGCCTCCTCGACCGAGTCGACCGGGTAGATCGACACCACCGGACCGAAGGTCTCCTCCCGGTAGCAGGTCGCGTCGTCGGGGACGTCGGTGAGCAGGGTCGGCTCGTAGAACAGCGGCCCCAGATCCGGGCGGGGACGGCCACCGGCGAGCAGCCGCGCGCCCTTGGCCACGGCGTCGTCGACGTGCGCGGTCACCGCGTCGAGCTGGTCGCGGGAGATGAGGCTGCCCATCTCGGCCTCGAAGTCGTAGCCGGCGCCGACACTCATGGCCTGCACCCGCGCGGTCAGCGTCTCGATGAGCTGCGGCGCCACCGACCGCTCGACGTAGACGCGCTCGACGGAGATGCACAGCTGGCCCGAGTTGGAGAAGAACGCGCGGGTGGCGACCTCGGCCACCTCGTCGAGGTCGGCCCCGGCGGTGACGATCATGGCGTTCTTGCCGCCGAGCTCCGCGGAGTAGCCGATCAGCCGCTCGCCGCACCGGCGCCCGAGCACACGGCCGGTGGCGGTGGAGCCGGTGAACATCAGGTAGTCCACGGTGTCGACGATCGCGCCGCCGACGGTCCCGCCGGAGCCGGGCACCACCTGGAACAGCTCACGCGGCAGTCCGGCGCGGTAGAGCATGTCGGCGGCGGCGAGTGCGCAGAACGGGGTGATCGAGGCGGGCTTGATCACCACGGCGTTTCCGGCGGCCAGGGCTGCCAGGGCGTCGGTGGCGGCGAGGTTGAGCGGGTAGTTCCAGGGCGCGATCACGCCCACCACACCCTTGGGCTGCCGGTGCACAACCGCCTTGGTCAGGCCCGGCAGCATGCCCTGGACGCGCCTGGGCGCGAGCAGCCCGGGTGCGACGCGCGCGTAGTGGCGCGCGGTGATGAGGCAGTCGAGCACCTCCTCCTGGGCGGAGGAGCGGCTCTTGCCGGTCTCGGCCTGGACGATGTCCATCAGCTCGTCGCGGTTCCGCATGACCTGCTTGGCGAACCGCTCGAGCACGGCGACGCGCTCGGCGGGGTCGCGTTCGGCCCAGGCCACCTGGGCGGCGCGGGCGCGCTCGACGGCGGCCTCCACGTCGGCGGCGGTGCCGACGGGGATCTCGGCGAGCGGGCTGCCGGTGAACACCTCGTTGATCACGGCGGAAGGGCGGCTCGACGGGTCGGCGCGGAACTCGGGGATCGCGACGAGGTCGCGCAGTCGGTCGTACACGCGGGTGGTGGGTCGGCTCATGCCCACGAGGCTACCGGCGGGTAAGGACGGATGGGTGTCCGAGGTCACGTCGGCGCGGTGGCGACAGTCCCTTGACCCTGACGTCGCGTCAGGCCCGAGGCTGGGCGCTGTGAGAGACACTGGAGGGATGACGACGGGCGAGGGCCTCACCGTGGGCGCGGTCGCCGAGCTCGTGGGTGTGAGCGTCCGGACCCTGCACCACTGGGACCGGATCGGGTTGGCGCCGGCGAGCGGGCGGACGTGGTCGGACTACCGGGTGTATGACGACGACGACGTCGCCCGCATCCACCGTGTGCTCGTCTACCGGGAGCTCGGATTCCCGTTGGCGGAGATCAGCGTCCTTCTGGACGATCCCGCGGCGGATGAGCACGCCCATCTGGCGCGCCAACGCGAGTTGCTCCTCGAGCGGATCTCCCACCTGCAGGAGATGGTCTCCGCAGTAGACCGCCTGAAGGAGGCGATCAGGATGAACACACCGCTCTCCCCTGAGGACCGGGCCGAGATCTTCGGCACCGACTGGAACGAGGAGTATCAGATCGAGGCCGAAGAGCGTTGGGGCGAGACCCCGCAGTGGGAGCAGTCTCGGGCCCGGACCGCGACGATGAGCAAGGACGACTGGAAGCGGGTCAAGGCCGAGGGTGATGCACTGAACGCCGACCTGGCCGCGGCCAAGCGGGCCGGCGTGGAGCCGGGTTCGCCGGAGGCCGCGGAGCTGGCCGAGCGGCACCGCGCCTCGATCGCGCAGTTCTACGACTGCACGCACTCGATGCAGGTCTGCCTGGCCCGGATGTACACGCAGGACCGGCGATTCGCCGAGACGTACGACGGGCTCGAGCCGGGTCTGACGGAGTGGCTCGTCTCGGTCGTCGAGGCCAACGCCCTCGCGCACGGTGTCGACCCGGAGTCCGCTCGCTGGGCGTGAGGCGTCCTCTCGTCTGTAGGTGGATGATCACCCGAGCCCACCGCCCCGGGCCATCGAACCCCCTTTGCGGAAACCGTGGGGCGGACACGGGACACTCGGGAGGAGACGGCCTGACCGGCCCGTCGTGAATCGCGTGCGGGCCGGTGGCCCGAGAAGGAGAGGAACGCTCGGATGAACCGACACACGATCATGACGGCCGCCACCGCCACCGTGGTGGTACTGGGGCTGGCCGGCTGCACGAGCGACGAGACCGACACCGCGCACGACACGACGGCCGCCGTCGAACAGGACACGTCCACGTCCGGCGAGAGTGCGACCACCGACACCGCGGCGGAGACGGCCCAGCACTCCGAGGCCGACGTGATGTTCGCCCAGATGATGATCCCCCATCACCAGCAGGCCATCGAGATGAGCGACATCATCCTGGCCAAAGACGATGTGCCCGGGCAGGTCGTCGAGCTGGCCGAGGAGATCAAGGCCGCCCAGGGCCCCGAGATCGAGCAGCTGACCACCTGGCTCGGGCAGTGGGGGGAGCCGACGCAGCCGGAGGACACGCACGGTGGCCACGACATGTCCGAGATGGAGGGCATGCTGTCCGAGCAGGAGCTGCAGGAGTTGGCGAACGCCCCGGGCCCCGAGGCCGCGCGGTTGTTCCTCGAGCAGATGATCACCCACCATGAAGGTGCCGTCGCCATGGCGGAGACCGAGGTCGCCGACGGCACCTATCCGCCGGCCGTCGACCTGGCCCGGTCCATCATCGACACCCAACAGCAGGAGATCGACACCATGCGGCAGATGCTCGACACGATGTAGCCGTCCCGGCCCCCACCACGTCAGGCCGGCCGCCCGTAGGCTGCCCCCATGAGCAGATGGACCACCGCCGACATCCCCGACCAGACCGGGCGCACGGTCGTCATCACGGGCGCCAACTCGGGCCTCGGCCTGCGGGCCACGGAGGCGCTCACCGCCGCCGGCGCCCGGGTCATCATGGCCTGCCGGGACTCCGCCCGTGCCGAGTCGGCTCGCGCCGGGCTCGCGCAGCCGGAGCGAGCCGAGGTCGCCCGGCTCGATCTGGCGGACCTGGACTCGGTCCGCGCCGCCGGTGAGTTGCTGGCCGCGCGCGAGCCGGACGTCCTGATCAACAACGCCGGGGTCATGAACATCCCGCTGTCCCGCACCCCGCAGGGCCACGAGATGCAGTTCGGCGTCAACGTGCTGGGGCACTTCGCGCTCACCCGGCAGCTGGCCCCCGTCCTGTCCGACCGGGTGGTGTGGCTGGGCTCGGCCATGCACCGTCTCGGTTCGATCGATCTCGACGATCTGGACTGGACCCGCCGCCGTTACATCCCGATGTCCGCGTACGCCGCCTCCAAGCTGGCGTGCGTGATGCTCGCCTACGAGCAGCAGCGCCGACTCGACGCGCAGGGGTCACACCTGAAGGCGGTGGCCGCCCATCCCGGCTACTCGGCCACGAACCTGCAATACCACAGCGGCAGCGCCATCCAGGACCTGTTCATGCGGGCTGCCGAGAAGATCCCGTTCCTGGTCCAGTCGGCGGAACGGGGCGCGCTGCCCGAGCTCTACGCCGCCACCGTGCGCGACGTGCCCGGCGGCGCCTACATCGGGCCCGACGGGCCGGGCGAACTCACCGGTCATCCGAAGATCGTCGGCTCGACCCGCGCGTCCCGCGACGAGTCGGTGGCAGCCGCCCTGTGGGACCGCTGCGAGGAGCTGGTTCAGGGCTGACCGTCGGCCGCGGCAGCCGTCTCTGCCGCCTCTGCCTCAGCCTCGGCCGCCGCAGCCTCTGCCTCGACGCGGCGGCGCTCGTTGTCCGCGTGGACATCCTGCTCGGCCGCGATCTGCACCGCGTCGATGCTGCCGGTCAGCTGGCCGGGCAACTCCGTTCCGGTGGCCGCGGCGGCGTCCTCGATCGCGGCGCCGCCCCGGGCCGAGCCCTCGACGACCCCGTGCCAGAAGTTCAGCTCGTCCTCGGTGAGCTGGCCCCGGTCCTGGCGCTCACCCATCTCCGCGGTGACGATGCCCGCGGCCTGCACGGCCAGCATCCCGAAGACGTACTCGGGAATGGTCACCGAACCGATCCCGATGGTCCCCGAGCCGATCGAGCCGGCCGCGTTGACGTAGGTCGAACCGGGAACGAGTCCGGAGGAGGCCACCGAGGCGACCGCCGAACCGCCGGCGGAGCCGATCGCCTCGAGCGGGGCCACCGAACCGAGCGTCTGGCCGACGGACAGCGCCACGTCCACGATCTCACCGCTGCCGGCGGCGGTGAGTCCCTCCGAACCGAAGGTCGGCCCGCCGACCACGATCTCGTCGGGCACCCGGTCGACCAGGTCGTCGACGCTGCCCTCGCCGGCACTGTCACCGAGACCGGTGCTCTCGCCGAGCTGCTCCACCGACAGGCTTCCCGACTCGGTGTCGGCATGAGCGACCGCCGGGAGACCGACGAGGGTCAGCGTCATGGCCGCCAGGGCCGCGCCGAGCCGTCGGGCCCGGGATCCGGAAACACGGTTCTGGGACATCGTCAAAGCCTCTCTTCACACTCCGGACGCCGATGGACCGAGCATTCCAGCAGAGTACTACTGCAGCGCAGAGGTGAGCCGCGCGACATTGTCCACGTAACGTCCCGGCCACGGACGGTTCATCCACGTGTCGAGGTCCAGGGTGGTGCTCTCGGTGAGGTACTCCTGAACCACCTCGTTGAGCTCGGCCACGGCCTCGCCGCCCAACACCAGCATGCTGACCTCGAAGTTGAGGTTGAACGAACGCAGATCCATGTTGCTCGATCCCACGATCCCGCCGAAGTCGTCCACCAGCATCAGCTTGGTGTGCAGGACGGCCGGGGGCCGGAACCGGTGAATCGTCACCCCGGCCTCCAGCAGCGCCCGGAAGTAGGACCGTTGCGCGTGGTGGACCCCGAACTGGTCGGCGCGCTCGGGCACGAACACCTCCACCGCGACGCCCCGGTACGCCGCCGAGGTGAGGGCGTGCAACAGCGCCTCGTCCGGGATGAAGTACGGGCTGACGATCCGCAGCCGCTCCCGCGCCTGCGAGACGAGCTGGGTGAACATCCGCAAGCCCGGCTGCGTGCGGTACCCGGGCCCCGAGGGCACGAGCTGGAAGGCGCTGACCGGGTCACCGGCCGTCGGGTCACCGCCGGCCGCCACCGGGGTGGGCGGAAGCCCCTTCTCCAGTTCCGCCAGCGTCTCGATGATCTCGTCGCTCTCGGTGTACCAGTCCACCGCGAACACGCCGTCCATCGCGTGCACGATCTCCCCGCGCACCTCCATCATCAGGTCCACCCACTCCCGGCCCAGGCGGGCGCCCCGGGCGCTGCCGTAGTACCGGTCGATGAGGTTCTGTGAACCGATGAAGCCGTGGTCACCGTCGACGATGAGCATCTTGCGGTGATTACGCAGGTCCGGGCGGCGAAAACGACCGACGAACGGGTTGATCG
This sequence comes from Candidatus Dietzia intestinigallinarum, assembly GCA_019119875.1. Lineage (GTDB taxonomy): Bacteria > Actinomycetota > Actinomycetes > Mycobacteriales > Mycobacteriaceae > Dietzia > Dietzia intestinigallinarum. The sequence goes on from DWWG01000238.1 coordinate 48,120, forward strand.
GGAGCATGAGGTGGAACTTCACCGGGGTGCCGCGCAGGCGCCGCCGCAGCACCTTATACCCCTTGTAGCGTGCGGAACCCAGGTGGTCCGCCAGGACCCGCACCGTCACGCCACGCTCGGCGGCCTCGACCGCTGCGGTGAAGAACTCGTCGGTCTCGTCGTCCCAGGACTGGGCGTAGAACTCGATGTGCACGTGGTCCACCGCCGAGCGCACCGCCTCGGTCATGGCCGCCAACGACGCGCGGTAATCCGAATGCAGGGCGACGAACTCCCCGGACATGCACGGGATGGCGGTGAGGGTCCGGTTCATGTCGAGGATCGTCTGTACACCAGGTGCGACGCGCACCCCGACCGGCACGGTGGGCCGGTCGGCCAGGGCGTCGGCGTACAGCTGGTTGGCCCGCGCCTGGATCACGTGCCTGCGGCCGGTGACGTACGGGGTGCCGAACAGCAGGAACATCGGCACGCCGACCACCGGGATGAACAGGATCGCCAGCAGCCAGGCCTGCGACGACGCCGGCTGGCGGTTCTCCGGGACCATGCCCAGAGCGAGGACCTTGATCGCGTATTCGGTGATGATGATCGCCGAGGTCAGACCACCATCGGGCAGGGAGAAGAAGAGGAACTGGTCCCGGGCGGCCGCCGCGGCGTTCACCGGCCCGGCCGGGTCAACACCGTGCCGATGGGCAGGGCCCGCGGGTCGATGAGACCGCCCTTGCGCATCGTCCAGCGCACCACCCCGGCCAGCGCCCGCTGCGCGTACACCGAGTCCGACCGACCGAGTTCCCGGTCGCCGGGCAGCACGACGAACGCGTCGTCGTCGTCGACCGCGGTGAAGTCCGCGCGCAGACCCGTACGGATCTCGCCACGATCGGCCAGACCCACGATGTGGGCCGTCCGGCCGGACATCCACCGCGCCACGTCGGCCAGATCGAAGCCACGGCGACGCGCCTCGGTCCACACCACCGACAGCCCCAGGCGGGCCGATGCGATCGCGTCGATCGTGCCGTCCCGCAGCGCATCCCACAGCAGCTCGCGGTTCGCGGCGTCCAGGATCGGCGGATCGAGCGTGGCCACGGCGGCACCACCGTGGGTGATCTCGGAGACCAGCGCCAACAGATGAGGGTTCGTGGAGGCGGTGACATCCAGCCCGTCCTCCCGGGCCGCGGCCAGGATCGGCAGTTCCTCGTGGTGGGCCACCGAGCGCACGTGGAGCCTGCCGCTCGTGCGCCGCACCACCTCGAGCAGATCGGGCAGGACGTCGGCGCCGGCGTCCACGGCGAACAGTGCGCCCCGGCCCAGCACCTCGTCGGCGGCCTCCACGAGCGCCGCCCGCCCGAGGGTGGGGGCTCCCGCGACCCCCTTGCCCTCCGCGACGGCCGACACCCCGAACACCCCGTGGTCCAGCAGCTCGCCGAGCCGGCCCAGGTTGCCGGGCACCGCCGCACCCCACAGGCCCACATCGACGGTCGACTCGCCGGTGACCTCGTCCCGCCAGCGGTCGACGCCCTCCGGCGAGGTGGCGGCCGGGGCGCCGTCGTTGCCGTAGTCGATCACCGAGGTGATGCCGCCCCGCGCCGCCGACCGGGTGCCCACCGCCACGTTCTCGGTACTGACGTGCGGATCGACCAGCCCCGGCATGAGCACCACATCGTCGCCCAGGTTGATCGTGTGGTCACCCGCGAGCCCGATGTCCCGCGCCGCCGAACCGGTACGCACCGACGAGATCACGCCACCGTCCACGGTCACCGCGGCCTGCTGGATACGGTCGTCGACCACCGCCCGGCGGGCGTGGATGAGGAGTTCGTACTGGGCCACGGATATTCCTCCCCGTGAGTCTGGACGTCTGGCGGCACGGTGCTGTCCCGCCATTGTCCCCCACGGGCGGGCCACCCCGCGGTCGGCTGGCCGGATAGCGTTACAGGTACTGACCCGACTCTTCACGGAGGACCCGCATGACCGACAGCCCCACCGGATTCGTCCCCACCGCCGACCTCGTGGACGAGATCGGCGAGGACGTGCGCAGCTGCGACACCCAGTTCCGCGACCTCGGCGGTCGCACCGAGTTCTTCGGCCCCGTCGCGACCGTGCGGTGCTTCCAGGACAACGCGCTCCTCAAGAGCGTGCTGGGCGAACCCGGCGAGGGCCGGGTCCTGGTGATCGACGGCGGCGGCAGCGTCCACACCGCACTGGTGGGCGATCTGATCGCCGAACTGGGCCGCTCCAACGGCTGGGCGGGCGTGGTCGTCAACGGCGCGATCCGCGACTCGGCGGTCGTCGCCGGCATGGATTTCGGCTGCAAGGCGCTGGGCACCAACCCGCGCAAATCCACCAAGACCGGTGCCGGTGAGCGGGACGTGACCGTGAGCTTCGGCGGGGTCGACTTCGTCCCCGGCGACATGCTCTACGCCGACTCCGACGGCATCGTGGTGCGCTGACCCGCGCCCGGACCACCACGCCACCGTGGCCCACGGGCCGCCGGCGTCGGCCTCGGTGTCGACGACGACGCGAGGTCAGATGCTGCCGCCCGCGGCCCCGATCGAGCCGGTGAGGATCTGCCCGACCGCGGCCTCGGGCCCGTAGCTGCCGGTGGAACCGGGCGCATAGGAGCCGGTCGAGTTGGGCACCTCCACCGACAACACCACCGAGCCGGCATTGACGACCCCCATGAGCAGGTCGGCCAGCGAACCGGTCCCCAACGAGCCGTACCCGAGACTGCCGTCGCCGCCGGTGGCCGCGGACGGGTACAGGCACATCGCACGCACGACATTTCTGTACGTATTGATGAAGATGCAGGGCTCGGCGTCCGGGTCGATCTCCGGCCCCTCGTCGCCCTCCCCCGCGTGAGCTGCTCCGGCACCGGCGACGAGCGTGACGGCGGCCAGGACCGAGACGAGGGCGGTTCTGCGCATGAGGATCCTCCGGAAGGGTCATCCCGGCCCGGGGCGGGCACGTTGGGCCGATACTATGCCGTGACCCACGTCACCGTGCGCGCCACCTCGGGGCCCACGACCCGGACGTTCCCCGGGCGCTCCTCAGGCCTCCCGGCGGATCCACCGCAGCAGCGGCCCCAGGGAGACCCGGTCGGTGAGATCGAGCCCGCCCAGCTCGAGCATCGCCTCCTCCTCCGGCGTGCGGTCTGCCTTGCGCCGCAGCGCCGCCAACGCCGTCTTGATCCCCAACCGCTGCCGGAACCCCAGCTGATCCGGGGTCACCACGCCACGCAACTGGAACAGCTTGAGCTGACGGAGCTGATCGGCGGAGAACTCGGTCGACATCAGCTCGACCCGCGCATCATCGGTGACCGGCGTGGGCCCCACCATCACCACGGCGACCCGTCGACCGGCCTCGACCAGCGCCTCCCAGTTGTCGGTGATGAACGTCGAACCGCCCAAACCGCCGCCGGGCCGCATGCCGGTGAACAACACGACCGTGCCGGCCACCACCATCTCGCCGGGATCCGCCTCGTCGTAGCGAGTGGCCCGAGTCGCGAACTCCTCAGCCGCCCACCGGGCGTACCTGCGGCCGCCGGCGTCGTCGTCGTGCAGGATGACCGGGGCCTGCACGGCCCCCTGCGCCTCACTCATCGGTTCCCCCCGCCACGTCGCGGGCCACCACCCGGGCCGCCCGACCACCGGTTTCCACCACATCCCCGTCGGACAACCCGCGACCCCGCCGCAGATCCACCTCACCGTTGACCCTCACCGCACCGGCGGCGACGGCGTCCTTGGCCTCCGCGCCCGAATCCAACAGCGAGGACAGCTTGAGGAACTGGCCGAGCGTGAGCTTGCTGCTCAGGTCGCACTCGACCTCGTCGACCGGTGGACCGGCGGGCGGCGGCGTGGCCCGTCCGACGCGTCCTCGTCCTGCGATGTGGCGGCTCATGCCCGAAAGCCTATCGGGCGGCCCGCGGCGGGGTCGGAGCGTGCCGGGGCGACTTCTCCGACAGGTCCCCGCGCCCACGCCGCGTGACCAGCGCCAGCCCCGTCCCACCGGCGACGAAGGCGAACGCCGCCAACGCCAGAGCCACCGTCTGCACCACGGACATCCGAAACGGCGACGACTCGGACCGCTCCTCCGGCTCCGGGTCCTGGCCCTCCACCGGCAACGGCGGCAACTCACTGAGCTCGGGCAGGTCCGACACCACGATCCGCGACCCCGGGCCCACATCCTGCGCCGACGCCACCGGGGCCCCGTGCAGCGCGATCACCGCACAGAGTGCGCCGATCACGGCGAGGGGACGACGGCGGTCCATAACCTGCCTTCCGTGACGGCGGCCGGGCGGCCTGGCGTGGTGACGCAGCCAATCTTATGGTCGCCTCAGGTATTACGCCACGGCGCCCCCGAAGTCGATCAGACCGGGGTCGCCGTGGCGGCGACACACCTCAGCGCTGGGCGACGTCCGTGGGCCGGACCGGCTCCGGCAGCGCCGTCTCCCCCATCAGATAGCGGTCCACCGCGGCGGCGGCCGACCGGCCCTCCGCGATCGCCCACACGATGAGCGACTGGCCGCGGCCCATGTCGCCGGCCACGAACACGCCGTCGACGTTGGTGGCCCAGGTGTCATCGCGCCCCACGTTGCCGCGGTCGGTGAACTCCACCCCCAGGTCCGTGCACAGGCCGGCACGCTGGGCCCCGGTGAACCCCATCGCGAGCAGCACCAGGTCCGCCGGGTACTCGAAGTCGGTGCCGGGCACGGGCTCGAACCGGCCGTCGACCATCTTCACCTCCGACCCCTTGATCGCGGTGACGTGCCCGCCGGAGCCCACGAACTCGGCGGTCGACACGCTGTAGACGCGCTCGCCGTTCTCCTCGTGCGCGGAGGCCGTGCGGAACATCAGCGGGTACATCGGCCACGGCGTGGACGCCGCGCGGGTGGCCGGCGGCCTGGGCATGATCTCGAAACTCTTCACCGACCGGGCGCCCTGGCGGGTCACGGTACCGAGGCAGTCCGCGCCCGTGTCACCGCCGCCGATGATGATCACGTGCTTGTCCCGCGCGTGGATCTCCGGCAGCCCGTCGGCGTCGACCACCGGGTCGCCCACCGCCGCCTTGTTCGCCAGCGGCAAAAAGTCCATGGCCTGGTGGATACCGTCGAGCTCCCGGCCCGGCACCGGCAGGTCACGCCGCAGCGTGGCCCCGCCGCACAGCACGATCGCATCGAACTGCGCACGCAACTGGGCTGCGGTGATGTCCTTGCCGACGTTGACGCCCGGCCGGAACACCGTGCCCTCCGCCTCCATCTGGGCGAGCCGCCGGTCGAGGACCGACTTCTCCATCTTGAACTCGGGGATCCCGTAGCGCATGAGCCCGCCGATGCGGTCGTCGCGCTCGAAGACCGTCACCGTGTGCCCGGCTCGCGTGAGCTGCTGCGCCGCGGCCAGGCCGGCCGGGCCGGAGCCCACCACGGCGACCTCCTGCCCGGTACGCAGGGACGGGATCACCGGCTCCATGCCGCCGCCCGACCAGGCGGTCTCGGCGATCTCCACCTCGATCTGCTTGATGGTCACCGGCTCCTGGTTGATCCCCAGGACGCACGACCCCTCGCACGGCGCCGGGCACAGCCGCCCGGTGAACTCGGGGAAATTGTTGGTGGCGTGGAGCCTGTCCACCGCCGCGTCCCAGCGGCCGCGGTGCACCAGGTCGTTCCACTCCGGGATGATGTTGCCCAGCGGGCAGCCCTGGTGGCAGAACGGGATGCCGCAGCTCATGCACCGTGACGCCTGCGTCTCCAGCGCGTCGGGCGGCAGGGTCGTGGACTCGTAGACCTCCTTCCAGTCCATGATCCGCAGGTCGACCGGGCGACGCCGGGGCAGCTGGCGTTCGGTGTGCTTGAGAAAGCCCTTCGGGTCAGCCATTTGCGGCCTCCATGATCGCCTCGTCCACGTTCCGTCCGTCCTTGTTCGCCTGCTCGATGGCCAGCAGGACGCGCTTGTAGTCGCGCGGCATGACCTTGGCGAAGTGATTCACGTTCTGGGCCCAGCCGCCCAGCAGCTCCCGCCCCCGCGCCGAGCCGGTCTCGTCGACGTGGCGTCGGACGATGCCGTGGAGGAATTCCACGTCGTCGGCGGTGAGCTCCTCGATGTCGGCGAGGTCGCCGTTGAGGTTGTCCGGCAGTGCGCCGTCGGGGTCGTAGAAGTACGCGATGCCGCCCGACATCCCGGCCGCGACGTTGCGGCCGGTGGCGCCGAGCACCACGACCCTGCCGCCGGTCATGTACTCGCACGCGTGGTCGCCCACGCCCTCGACCACAGCGACGACGCCGGAGTTGCGCACGCAGAACCGCTCGCCCACGATGCCGCGGAGGAACACCTCACCGGCGGTGGCGCCGTAGCAGATCACGTTGCCGGCGATGATGTTGTCCTCGGCCACGAAGTCGGGGGCGGCGTCCGGCGCCGGGCGGACCACGATCCGGCCACCGGACAGGCCCTTGCCCACGTAGTCGTTGGCGTCGCCGTCCACCCGCAGGGTCACGCCGGGGGCGAGGAACGCGCCCAGTGAGTTGCCCGCCGACCCGGTGAACGTGAGGTCGATGGAACCGTCCGGCAGCCCCTCGGCGCCGTGGGTCCGGGAGATCTCGTGGCTGAGCATCGTGCCGACCGAGCGGTTGACGTTGGCGATCGGGTAGGCGCCGGTGACGGGCCCGCGCGAGGGGTCGACGACGACGTCGCGGCAGTCGGCGATCAGCGTCCTGTCCAGCACGTGCCCGAGTTTGTGGTCCTGCTCCTTCGTGCAGCGCAGGTCCTGGTGCATGAACGGTGACTCCGCCTGCGCGAAGACCGGCTGGAGATCGAGATTCGCGATGCGCTTGTTGTGGGCGAACGCCCGGGACTTGTCGAGGCACTCCGAGTGGCCGATCGCCTCGTCGAGGGAGCGGAAGCCCAGCTCGGCGAGGTACTCGCGGACCTCCTCGGCGATGAACTCCATGAAGTTCACCACGTACTCGGCCTTGCCGTTGAACCGCTCCCGCAGCACCGGGTTCTGGGTGGCCACGCCGACGGGGCAGGTGTCGAGATGGCACACCCGCATCATGACGCAGCCGGCCACCACGAGCGGGGCGGTGGCGAAGCCGAACTCCTCGGCGCCCAGCAGGGCGGCGACCATCACGTCACGCCCCGTCTTGAGCTGCCCGTCGACCTGCACCACGATCCGGTCGCGCAGGCCGTTGACCAGCAGGGTCTGCTGGGTCTCGGCCAGGCCGAGCTCCCACGGCCCACCGGCGTGCTTGAGGGAGGTCAGCGGGGAGGCCCCGGTGCCGCCGTCGTGGCCGGAGATGAGCACCACGTCGGCGTGCGTCTTGGACACGCCCGTGGCCACGGTGCCGACGCCCTGCTCGGCGACGAGCTTCACGTGGATCCGCGCCTGCGGGTTCGCGTTCTTCAGGTCGTAGATGAGCTGCGCCAGGTCCTCGATCGAGTAGATGTCGTGGTGCGGCGGCGGGGAGATGAGTCCGACGCCGGGCGTGGAGCCGCGGACCTCGGCGACCCACGGATACACCTTGTTCGGCGGGAGCTGGCCGCCCTCACCGGGCTTGGCACCCTGGGCCATCTTGATCTGGATGTCGGTGCAGTTGGCCAGGTAGTGGCTGGTCACACCGAACCGCCCGGAGGCGACCTGCTTGATGGCCGAGCGCCGCCAGTCACCGTTCGGGTCCGGGGTGAAGCGGTCGGTCGACTCGCCGCCCTCGCCCGAGTTGGAGCGGGCGTGCAGGCGGTTCATGGCGATCGCCAGGGTCTCGTGCGCCTCGGCCGAGATGGAGCCGTAGCTCATCGCCCCGGTCGAGAAGCGCTTGACGATCTCCGAGACCGGCTCGACCTCCTCGATCGGCACGGGCGGGCGGTCGCCGGTGAGCTCGAACAGGCCGCGCAGGGTGGCCAGTCGCTCGGACTGGTCGTCGACCAGGCGCGTGTACTCCTTGAAGATCTCGTATCGGCCCGACCGGGTGGAGTGCTGGAGCTTGAACACCGTGTCCGGATTGAACAGGTGGTATTCGCCCTCGCGGCGCCACTGGTACTCGCCGCCGATCTCGAGTTCGCGGTGCGCGGCCTCCTCGGGGCGCGGCAGGAACGCGAAGCGGTGGCGGCGGGCCACGTCGCCCGCGATCTCCTCCAGGCCGATGCCGTCGATGGGGCTGATCGAGCCGGTGAAGTACTCGTCGCACAGTTCCTGCGACAGTCCGGTGACGTCGAACAGCTGGGCGCCGGTGTACGAGGCCAGGGTGGAGATGCCCATCTTGGACATCACCTTGAGCACGCCCTTGGCTGCCGCCCTGCGGTAGTTGGCGTAGGCGACCTCGGTCTCCACGCCGGTGAGCTCGCCGGTCTTGACGAGCTCGTCGATCGACTCGAACGCCATGTACGGGTTGATGGCCTCGGCGCCGTAGCCGAAGAGCACCGCCATGTGGTGGACCTCGCGGGCGTCGCCCGACTCGACCACCAGCCCGACCCTGGTGCGGGTCTTCTCCCTCACGAGGTGGTGGTGGACGGCCGAGGTCAGCAGCAGCGACGGGATGGGCGCATTGCGCTCGTCCGACTCACGGTCGGACAGCACGATGATCGACGCGCCGTCTTCGATGGCCCGGGAGACCTCGCGCCGGATCCGGTCCAGCGCGATCCGCAGGCCGCGCCCGGCGTGGGCGACGTTGTACAGGCCCCGCACCACGACGGACTTCAGTCCCGGGCGGGTGTCGCCGGCGGCCATCAGCGTGGTGAGCTCGGTGTTGCCGAGGATCGGGTTGTCCAGGCGGATCTGGCGACACGAGTCCGGCCCCGGGTTGATCAGGTCGCCCTCGGGTCCGAGGGTCACGCCGTAGCTGGTGACGAGCTCCTCGCGGATCGCGTCGAGCGGCGGGTTGGTGACCTGCGCGAAACGCTGGGCGAAGAAGTCGAACAGCATCCGGGACCGCTGGGACAGGACCGGCAGCGGGGTGTCGGTGCCCATCGATCCGATCGCCTCGGCGCCGGTGGCGGCCATCGGAGAGACGAGCAGCCGCAGCTCCTCCTCGGTGAACCCGAACACCCGCTGGCGCAGCACCACGCGCTCATGACTCATGATCTCGTGGCTCACCGCGGGCAGATCCCCGAGTCGGGTGATGCCGTCGTCGAGCCAGGTGCGGTACGGGTGCTCGGCGGCGAGGGAGGTCTTGATCTCCTCGTCGTCGATGATCCGGCCCTGCTCGGTGTCGACCAGGAACATCCGCCCCGGCCGCAGGCGCGTCTTGGTGACGACCTTGTCCTGCGGGATGTCGAGCACGCCCACCTCGGAGGCCATCACGACCAGCCCGTCGTCCGTCACCCAGATGCGGGAGGGGCGCAGGCCGTTGCGGTCGAGGACGGCGCCGATCACGGTGCCGTCGGTGAACGTGATGGAGGCCGGGCCGTCCCAGGCCTCCATGAGCGAGGCGTGGAACTCGTAGAACGCCCGCTTGGCGGGGTCCATCATCTCGTGCCGCTCCCAGGCCTCGGGGACCATCATCAGCACGGCGTGCGGCAGGGACCGCCCGGCGAGGGTCAGCAGCTCGAGCGCCTCGTCGAAGCGGGCCGTGTCCGATCCGCCGGGGGTGCAGATCGGCAACGCCGCCTGCAGGTCCTCGATGTGCTCGCTGGTCATCAGTGATTCGCGGGCCCGCATCCAGTTCTCGTTGCCGCGCGCGGTGTTGATCTCACCGTTGTGCGCGACGTAGCGGAACGGGTGCGCGAGCGGCCAGGCCGGGAACGTGTTGGTGGAGAACCGGGAGTGCACGATCCCCAGTGCCGACTCCACGCGCTCGTCCTGCAGGTCGAGGTAGAAGTCAGGGAGCTGCTTCTCGGTGAGCATCCCCTTGTAGACCATCGTGCGCGGGCTCAGCGACGGGAAGTAGACCGTCTCGGAGCCGAGGTCACCCATGCCCGGGCCCTTGCTGCCCAGTTCGTGCTCGCACCGCTTGCGCACCACGAAGCACCTGCGCTCGAGGTCGATCCCGGTGAGCAGCGTGCCGTCGGGGCCGGCGGCCTTGACGAAGATCTGGTGGATCGTCGGTTGCGCATCTCGCGCGATCGCCCCGACCGAGGTGTCGTCGACCGGGACCTCACGCCAGCCGATCACGCTGACGCCCTGTTCAGCGGCTATCCGCTCGACCATCCGCATGGCGTCCATCGCCAGCATCCGTGACTGCGGGAGAAAACAAAGGCCGGTTGCATACGCACCGGCCTGGGGTAGTTCTGTGTTCTGCTCCTCACGCATCACCTCGCGGAGGAACAGATCCGGTATCTGGATCAACAAGCCCGTGCCGTCACCGGTGTTGGCCTCGGCGCCCACGGCGCCTCGGTGCTCGAGGTTCACCAGCGCGGCGATCGCCTTCTCGACGATGTCCCGGGACTGACGTCCGTACATGTCCACCACGAACGCCACACCACAGGAGTCGTGTTCGTGTTCCGGGCGGTACAGGCCTTGGGGGCCGGGAGTCGTCTGCATCTGTTCGCCTTCGCTTGTCGACGGGCGGACTCCGCGGTCGCTGGAGCGCCCGTACTCAGAGAACCGGGGCTCTCTGGCCGGAAAATAATATGGGAAAAGGGGGCTAGTCACACAAGTCGGCGAAGTCAAGCCGTGGCCCTTGACGTGGGAACCAGGTTCCACCTTGTGAGATTTCTCTCAGGGGTACGCCATCGCATGCACCGCCCGGGCCGCTTCGGTCGCAGACCTGATCAACGCAGTGGCGGCAATGGCGGCAGCTCGGCCGCCGCTGCCGCGCCCCCGTCCCGCTCACCGGTCATGGCGAGGAGCACGGTGAGCGCGGCGCCGTGAGCGGTGGCGGCATCGGAGCCGGTCGCGTCGGCCCGGCCTGCACCCGAGCCGGGAAGCCCGGGTGGCGCGGCGTCGGGGTCCGCACCACCATCCGCGTCGAGCACGGTCCGGAGCGGTTCGAGCGACCCGACGCCCTCGATGCCCGGCGGTGCACCGACCGCCGGTGCAGGCGCCTGCGAACCACCGGCCACCGGGTCGCCGTCCCAGGATCCGCTGCCCGACGGTGGAGGCAGCGCACGCTGCGCTTCACCCCGTGCGTCGGACGAGCCGGCCGCGGCGCTCGACTTCGCGTCCGACACGACCTCGTCGAGCGACCCGGGCTCGGGGAACAATCCGCCGGGCGGGGTCAACACGGACTCGACGTCCGGACCGAGGCCGGAACCGAGGGACCCCGTCTGCGCCGCGGCGACTCCCGTCGATACACCCAGGGCCAGAACCGCGCCGCCACCGACGGCGATCACGCGAAGGTGAAGAGGGTTCGTCATCGACATGTCCGGTCTCGATTCTCTCGCGGCCCGGCCGGGCACCGGACCCTGTGCGCACCGGCCCACCAGCCATTTGCACGCCCTCAGTCTACTGTTACCGAGGTCACAGTTAAAGGCTCAGTCGCCGCCATCAGGGGCTTGGACGCGCCAACGCGCCCGCGCGGAGGCCTCGGGACTGCCAAGGTTATGGGAGGTCGGGCGCGGCATGTCACGCACGCTCCCGATCGTGACCAACGGAAAGGCGGTGCCCGGCACCGGGGAACGAGGACAGGGTGACCGACGCCAGAGCGGCCGAACTGATCGCCGGTGACGAAACGTTGCATCGTCGCGGTATCGGATACCTGCGCGAGCAGCAGGCAGCGGCCGACGTACCGGCCGGGTTGAGCCGCCGCGGGGTCCTGTACGCCCTCAGGCGGGCACTGCCGAAATTCAACTCCGACAGCTGCATGGACCTGGCCTCGGGCCTGACCTACCACGCCGTGCTGTCGCTCCTGCCCGCCATGATCGTGCTGGTCTCGTTGCTGGGTGTGTTCGGTCGCGGCGACGAGACGGTCCAGGCGGTGATGCAGCTGCTCAACGATTCGGTGCCGCAGACCACCGTCGATTTCCTGCGCGGGCCGGTGGAGAGCCTGGTGCGCACGGACCTCGCCGGCTTCGCACTCGTGGCGGGACTGCTCGGCGCGCTCTGGACCGCGTCCAGCTATGTCGGCGCGTTCGGCCGGGCGCTCAACCGCATCTACAACGTCGGCGAGGGCCGCCCGTTCTGGTGGCGGCGGCCCGCGTTCATGCTGCTCACCGCCCTGCTGGTGGTCCTCATGGCCTGCGCCGGGCTCATCCTCACCCTCACCGGCGGGTTGGCGGAGAAGGTATTCCAGTTCGTCGGTCTGGGCGACGTGGCGCTCACCGCGTGGAAGCTGCTCAAGTGGCCGGCCCTGCTGGCCATCGTGGTGTTGGTCGTGGGAATCCTCTACCAACTCACACCGAACGTCCGCAGGCCGCATTTCCGCTACCTGTCCCCCGGCACGGTCGTCGCCATGGTGGTGACCTTCGCCGGCGGGTGGGGGTTCAGCTTCTACGCCTCCCACTTCGGCAACTACAACGCCACCTACGGCTCACTGGCCGGCGCGATCATCTTCCTGTTCCTCATCTGGATCTCGAACAACGCCCTGCTGCTGGGTGCCGAGATCGACTCCGAACTGCTGCGCGCCCGCCTGCTGATCTCCGGCGTCGAGGCCGAGGAGGAGATCCCGCTGCCCCTGCGTGACGCGACGTCGATCATCAAGGCCCACCGCCAGCACGCCACCGTGGTCGCCGAGGGCGCCGAGCTCCGCCACGCGGCCGCACCGCCACACGAACCACCGCCTAAGGCCCCAGCGTCACAGGAGCCACCGCCACAGGCCCCGGCGTCACACGAACCACCGCCACATGCCTCAGCGTCACAGGAGCCACCGCCACAGGCCCCGGCGTCACACGAACTTTAGTGACACCACTGCGGTAAAAGCCCGAAAATCTCGCAGTGGTGCCACCAAAGATCACACTGATGTCTACACAACGGTGAGCGGTGAGCTGTCCGCGGAATGATCGGCGGCCGAACTGCGGGCGGCGGGCCCTGGGCGACGCTGCGAGGCAGTGGGCGGCCGGTGCACGGCTGGGCGGTGAGCGGTGAGCGGCGGCGAGCGGTGAGCGGCGGCGAGCGGTGAGCGGCGGCGAGCTACCCGCGGAAAGATCGGCGGCCGGCCGATGGACGGACGGCGAGAGGTTGGCTGGCGAGCGGCTGGCTCGCGAGGGGTTGGCTCGCGTGGGGCTGACCGGCGAGCGGCTGGCTCGCGAGAGGTTGGCTCGCGTGGGGCTGGCTGGCGAGGGGTCCGTCGGTCTGAGGCCGGCTGGAGTGCTGTCGGCCGGCCAGCCCACGATTGGCGGTGGCTTCGCGGATCCCGGGGACCGAGGCGGGGATGACGACGGGGCCGCCGAGCTCGGGGTCCAGGA
>DWWG01000239.1 GCA_019119875.1 Candidatus Dietzia intestinigallinarum
AGACGCGCCCGATCTTGCCCTCCTTGCGGATCTCGATCTTCGAGGCCACGGGGTGGATCGACGAGGTCGAGTTGTTGATGTAGCTGATCGAGCCGGTGGGCGGCACGGCCTGCAGGTTCTGGTTGTAGATGCCGTACTTCTGGACGTCGGCCTTGAGTGCCCGCCAGTCGTCCTGGGTCGGGATGGCGACCTCGGCGTCCGCGAACAGCTGTCGCACCTTGTCGGTGGCCGGCTCCCACACCTGGTCGGTGTACTTGTCGAAGAACTCGCCGGAGGCGTACTTCGAGTCGGGGAATCCGGCGAACCAGGAGCCCCGCTCACGCGCGATGGCGTTGGACGAGCGCAGCGCGTGGTACAGCACGGTGTAGAAGTAGATGTTCGTGAAGTCGATGCCCTCCTCGGATCCGTAGTGGATCCGCTCACGCGCCAGGTAGCCGTGGAGGTTCATCTGGCCGAGGCCGATGGCGTGGGACTCGGAGTTGCCGCGCTCGATCGACGGGACCGAGGCGATGGAGGTCTGATCGGAGACGGCGGTCAGTCCGCGGATTGCGGTCTCGACGGTCCGACCGAAGTCGGGTGAGTCCATGGCCTTGGCGATGTTGAGCGAGCCGAGGTTGCAGGAGATGTCCTTGCCCACGTGGGAGTAGGTCAGGTCATCGTTGTACGTCGACGGCGTGGAGACCTGGAGGATCTCCGAGCACAGGTTGGAGTGCGTGATCCGGCCGGCGATCGGGTTGGCGCGGTTCACCGTGTCCTCGTACATGATGTACGGGTAGCCGGACTCGAACTGCAGCTCGGCGACGGTCTGGAAGAACTGCCGCGCGTTGATCTTGGTCTTCTTGATGCGGCTGTCCTCGACCATCTCGTGGTAGTGCTCCGAGATGTTGACGTCGGCGAACGGCTTGCCGTAGATGCGCTCGACGTCGTACGGCGAGAACAGGTACATGTCGTCGTTGCGCTTGGCGAGCTCGAACGTGATGTCCGGGATCACGACACCCAGCGAGAGGGTCTTGATACGGATCTTCTCGTCGGCGTTCTCGCGCTTGGTGTCGAGGAACTTGTAGATGTCCGGGTGGTGCGCGTGCAGGTACACGGCACCGGCGCCCTGGCGTGCGCCGAGCTGATTGGCGTAGGAGAAGGAGTCCTCCAGGAGCTTCATCACGGGGATGACGCCGGAGGACTGGTTCTCGATGTGCTTGATGGGGGCGCCGTGCTCTCGCAGGTTCGACAGGAGCAGGGCCACGCCGCCGCCACGCTTGGACAGCTGCAGCGCCGAGTTGATGCCGCGGCCGATGGACTCCATATTGTCCTCGATGCGCAGCAGGAAGCAGGACACGGGCTCGCCGCGCTGCTTCTTCCCGGAGTTGAGGAACGTGGGCGTGGCGGGCTGGAAGCGGCCGTCGATGATCTCGTCGACGAGCTGGCGGGCCAGCACCTCGTCGCCGGCGGCCAGGGTGAGGGCCACCATGCAGACACGGTCCTCGTAGCGCTCCAGGTAGCGCTTACCGTCGAACGTCTTGAGCGTGTACGAGGTGTAGTACTTGAACGCGCCGAGGAAGGTCTGGAAGCGGAACTTCTTCGAGTAGGCGTAGTCGAACAGCTCACGCACGTAGTTGCGCGTGTACTGGTCGAGCACCTCCCGCTCGTAGTAGTTCTTCTCCACCAGGTAGTCGAGCTTCTCGTCCAGGTTGTGGAAGAAGACCGTGTTCTGGTTGACGTGCTGGAGGAAGTACTCCCGCGCGGCCTGGTGATCCTTCTCGAACTGGATCCGGCCGTCCGCGTCGTACAGGTTGAGCATGGCGTTGAGCGCGTGGTAGTCCAGTCGCTGCCCCTCGGTCGCCATGGTGCCGGTGCTCTCGGGGGTCACTGTTGGTGCTGCCAAAACTCTTCCAATCCCTCTCGGACGCGGATGACGTCCTCCTGTGTGCCCATCAACTCGAACCGGTAGAGATACGGGATCCCCAGCTTGCGTGAGATCACATCGCCGGAGCGACCGAAGTCGGTTCCGAAGTTGGTGTTGCCGCCGGCGATGACTCCCCGGCAGAGACTTCTGTTGTGCGCGTCGTTGAGAAACGCGACCACCTGACGCGGAACCGCGGCCCCGCTCCTCCCGGTGACCTCGAGGCTTCCCCCGTAGGTCGGGACGATCAGAACATACGGGTCCGACACGACCGGCATGGGTTCGGTTCTGCGAACCGGTATACGTATCGCGGGAACACCGAGCCGGTCCACGAATTTCTTCGTGTACTCGGACACGTTGGAGAAGTAGACGATCCTCACCGGCTCGTCGGCCGGCATCGGAGCCGCCATGGCTGCCCCCTAAGTCACATGAACTGTGGTGAAACTGTGGTGTGCCGGAGTCAGGCCGCGACCGAGGCGAGTGCCTTGATGCGGTCCGGGCGGAAGCCGGACCAGTGATCGGAACCGGTCACGACGACCGGCGCCTGGAGGTACCCCAGGGCCATCACGTACTCACGCGCCTCGTCGTCGACCGAGATGTCGATGATCTGGTACTCGATGCCGTGCTTGTCGAGCGCCTTGTAGGTGGCGTTGCACTGGACGCAGGCCGGCTTGGTGTAGACGGTGACCATGAGCTGGGGGACCTCTTTTCGGCACGGGCGCCGGGAACGGCGCGAGGGACTCTTCTCGTGGTGGCGATCCGGTCCGGAGCTTCTGGCCCGGACGGCGGGACGCCGTGGTGGCTGTTGATGGTCGTGCGCCGAATCGCATGGTTGGTATTCATCGGTGCCGCAACACCTCTAGACACTACCCCTAGTGTCCGGAAGGTCAACCGACCACAACATTTTGGTCTTACATGGTTGGAATTCCCAGGTCGTGATCCCGCCTTGTGGGATGCCCTCGGATACTGGTCGGAACCGACGACACCGGGGCCCTCACGGCGGGTGCACCGCCCCATCCTCGCACCCCGAAGCGCGTCGCGGAACACCGATTCGGCAACTCACAACCGGCCCCCTAAGCCCCCACAAAGCCCTCACAACCCGTCCCCATCCCATCCACAAGTTCCCCACTTTCGACGCGGTGGGGCCACCCTCGTCACCACCCCCGGGCTGCCGGCCGGGCACCGCCGGTTGCCACCGCCCGCAGGCGCCTCACCGCTCCGCCCCAACGCCCGCCGGCGCCTCACCGTCCGCAGGTGCCTCACCGTCCGCGGCGAGCCCCGCCCCGGGGGTCGACGACGACGAGGGCCCGCCACCGGCGAACCGGTGACGGGCCCTTGGCGGGTGCGTGAGAGTTCACGCGGACGCTGATCAGCCCTGGCGGGCCTTGAACCGGGGGTCCTTGCGGTTGATCACGTAGACCTTGCCGCGACGACGGACAACCTGGGCGCCCGGCTTGTTCTTCAGCGACCGAAGGGACTTGCGGACCTTCATCTGGCGC
>DWWG01000240.1 GCA_019119875.1 Candidatus Dietzia intestinigallinarum
GGCCTACGGCTACGCCCGCAACCAGATGACCTCGTTCGTCGAGCTGCAGCAGCGCGAGTTCAAGGCCGCCGAGGAGCGTGGCTTCACCGCCGTCAAGCACCAGCGCGAGGTCGGCGCCGGCTACTTCGACCTGATCGCCACCACGGTCGACCCCAACACGTCCACCGCGGCGCTGAAGGGCTCCACCGAGGAGGGTCAGTTCCACTGATCCCGGTCGGCCCGCACGGGCCGGCGAACGTCGGATCCACCGGGTAGACGTTCACCATGACGTAGCGATCACCGGGGGTCGTGTCCGTCTCGACGAGGCGGGCGCGACCCCCGGTGGCGTCAGTACCATCAGGTCACCGGCCGCCGGTCGTGAGGTCGCGCGTCACGTGCTCGCCGCGACCCCGGCCCCGAGCCGTGCGCGGACACCACGCCGCGGTACCCCCACTTCTTCTGAGAAGGACCCCGAACTGATGAGCAGTCCCCGCGACACGGCCACAGGCCAGGAGCGGATCACCCGCGTCGGGGTGGTGGGGGCCGGTCAGATGGGGTCCGGCATCGCCGAGGTCTGTGCCCGGGCGCACGCCGACGTGCTGGTCTGGGAAGCAACCAGAGAACTGACCACCGCGGGCCGTGCCCGCATCCTGCGCTCCCTCGACCGGGGTGTCTCCACCGGCAAGATCACCGAGCGCGAGCGCGACCGGGCCGCCCTGCGGCTGCGCTTCACCACCGAGCTCGCCGACTTCTGCGACCGCCAACTGGTGATCGAGGCGGTCGTCGAGGACGAGGCCGCCAAGACCGCAGTCTTCCGGCAGCTCGACGAGGTGGTCACGGACCCGCACGCCGTGCTGGCGTCCAACACCTCGTCCATCCCCATCATGAAACTCGGCACGGCCACCTCCCGGCCCGAGCGCGTGATCGGCATGCACTTCTTCAACCCGGTGCCGGTGCTCCCGCTCGTCGAGCTGGTGAGCACCCTCGAGACCGGCGAGACGGTCCGGGCGCGCGCCGAGGACTTCGCCCAGCAGGTCATGGGCAAGCAGGTCATCCACTCGGCGGACCGCTCCGGCGCCGTGGTCAACGCCCTGCTCGTGCCGTACCTGCTCTCGGCCATCCGGATGGCCGAGTCCGGCTTCGCGACCGCCGAGGACATCGACAAGGCCATGGTCCTGGGTTGCGCGCACCCCATGGGCCCGCTCTCCCTGGCCGACCACGTGGGGCTGGACACCGTCAAGGCGATCGCCGACTCGATGTACGTCGAGTTCAAGGAGCCCCTGTACTCGCCGCCGCCGCTGCTGCTGAGGATGGTCGAGGCGGGCCGGCTCGGCAAGAAGACGGGCCAGGGGTTCTACCGCTATTCCGCGCCGCGGGCCACGGCACGCCCGGCGGGCTGAGATCATGCCGTCGCCGTCGCCGTCGACACTCTCGCCACGCCATCTCGCACCGGCGCGCGCCTCGAGCGTGCCGGGCTACCCGCGCATCGGTCGTCGTCGCGAGCTCAAGCGCGCACTCGAGCGCTACTGGCACGGCGACGACACCCGCTCCCAGCTGCTCGCCGTGGGGCGCCGCATCCGCGATTCCACCTGGCACGACCTGCATGACGCCGGCCTGACACAGCTGCCCGGAAACACCTTCTCGTTCTACGACCACGTCCTCGACGACGCCCTTCTCCTCGGCGCGATCCCCGCGCGGTTCCGCGAGCTGGTCGAGGACCTCACGCCGGTGGACACCGTGTTCGCCCTCGCGCGCGGCCGGGCCGACGTCCCGCCGCTGGAGCTGGTGTCACTGCAGGGCACGAGCTACCTCTACCGCCAGCCCGAGTTCGCGCCCCACACCCGGCTCGGGTTGCGGCCGGACGAGCTGCTGGCCGAGGTGGCCCGCGCGCGTGAGCTGGGGTACGAGATCCGACCCGTCGTCACCGGGCCCGTGTCGATGTTGCTGCTGAGCAAGGCCGAGCCCGGCGCAGCGCCCGACTTTAGGCCGCTCGACGTGCTGGACCGCCTGCTGGCCGAGTACGAGGCGCTGCTGGAGGTGCTGGCCGGCGCGGACGTGACGTGCGTGCAGTTCGACGAGCCGTGCATGACCATGGAGCGCACCGCCGACGAGATCGAGCGCCTGCGCCACGCCTACGAGCGACTGTCCGCCGTGCCCACGCGCCCGCGCATTCTGGTGACCGGTGCGTACGGCGACCTCGGCGACGCCCTGCCGGCGCTTGCCTCAACAGAGATAGAGGCAATAGGGCTGGACCTGGTGTACGGGCGCCGCTCGGCGACGGAACTCGCGGCGGTCCCGGGGATGCGCGGCAAGCGCCTCTACGCCGGTGTGGTGGACGGCCAGAACGTCTGGCGCACAGACAAATTCGCGACGCTCGACTACCTGCGCGAGCTCAAGGCCGAGTTCACCGACCTGGTGGTGACCACCTCGTGCACGCTGCTCCACGTGCCGTATGACGTGCGCGCCGAGTCCGACCTGCCGGGCGAGCTCGCCGATTCGCTGGCGTTCGCGGACCAGAAGGTCGCCGAGGTGGTCTCGCTCGCCGCGGCGCTCGAGGACGGACCCACTCCGCGCTGGCGTCCGCTCCCGGTGCTGCCCAGTGCGCGGCGCGCCGACGTGCGCGCCAGGACCGCCGGGGTCGACGACGACGACAGGGTTCGTCTCCCGTACGCGCAGCGGGCTGCCCGGCAGGCGGACCGGCTCGGACTGCCGACGTTGCCGACCGCCACACTGGGGTCCTTTCCACAGACCGTGCAGATCCGGCGGGCGCGGCTCGACCTGGCCCAGGGGCGTATCGACTACGAGCGCTACCGGGAATACCTGCGCGAGGAGATCGCGTCGGTCGTCCGCCTGCAGGAGGACATCGGGCTCGACGTGCTGGTGCACGGCGAGGTCGAGCGCAACGACATGGTCCAGTACTTCGCCGAGCTCCTCGACGGCTTCGCCGCCACCCGGAACGGCTGGGTGCAGTCGTACGGGTCGCGCTGCGTGCGCCCGCCCGTGCTCTACGGCGACGTCGCGAGACCGGCCCCGATGACGGTCGAGTGGACCCGGTACGCGCAGTCGCTGACGGACCGGCCGGTCAAGGGCGTGGTGACCGGGCCGGTGACGATGCTCGCCCGCTCGTTCTGCCGCACCGACCTGGCGTTGCCGGAGGTCGCCACGCAGCTCGCCCTGGTGGTCCGCGACGAGGTGGCGGACCTGGAGGCGGCGGGCACCGCGATCATCCAGGTCGACGAGCCGGCGATCCGGGAGCTGCTGCCGCGGCGCGGCGCCGACCGGCGGGCCTACCTGGACTGGGCGGTGGGCACCTTCCGGCTGGCCACGGCCGGCGCGCGTCCGGAGACGCAGATCCACACGCACCTGAGCTATTCGTCGCTGCGGATGATGACCGAGGCGATCGAGCGTCTGGACGCGGATGTGACCAACATCGTGGCGACCCGGTCGATCGAGTGGGTGCTCGACGCACTGCAGGACCACGCCCTCACCCGCCAGGTGGGGCCGGGCGTCTACGAGTCGCGGTCGGGCTACGTGCCGGACATCGACCTGCTGCACGAGCGCCTGCTGGAGGGGGTGGCGGCGGTCGGCGTGGAGCGACTGTGGGCCGTCCCGGACGGCGGGCTCAAGAGCCGGTACACCTGGCAGTTGGAGCCCAGCCTGCGCAACCTGGTGACCGCCGCGCGCCGAATCCGGCGGGCGGTTGCCCGGGATTCCTGAGCTTCTAATAGAATTACGGTCACACAAGTCCCGGACCCTGTGTACGGGAGCGGTAGTTGACGAAAGAGGACGCCATCATGGCCGGTCAGACCCTCGAGCACACCGGTGCCGCCATCGTCGAGGAGTACTACCCGGAGTACGCGACGACCGTCGCCCCCACCTACCCGCTGTACTCCACCGAGATCTACATCGGCTCGGTCATCATGCTCCTGAGCATGGTCATGCTGGGACTGCCGCTCACCGCCTACGGGTACTACGTGGACGACATGGGTGTCTCACTCGGGCTGGTCATCGCCGCGGTCGTGGCCACCGCCGTCGTGTTCCTCGCCGGGCTGGTGACCTGCATGATCGGTTTCCGTAAGTACGGTCGCGAGGACGCGCACTGACGCTCGACCCCGTCGTCACCGGGGGCGCGCCCGCACTGAAGGCGGGGGACCCGGCGAACGACGCCGAACGGAGAGCCGCTCTCCGTCGGATGAAGATGGTCGCGACGGGATTCCTCGTCGCGGCCGGAATCGTCTATCTGATCGCCGAGTACGCGCTGCACAACGGCGCCGACCCCTGGGTGGGGTACGTGCGGGCCGCCGCCGAGGCGGGGATGGTCGGCGGGCTCGCCGACTGGTTCGCGGTCACCGCCCTGTTCCGTCACCCGCTGCGCATCCCCATCCCGCACACCGCGCTGATCCGTAAGAAGAAGGACCAGCTCGGCAGCTCACTCGGTGAGTTCGTGGGCGAGAACTTCCTCGATCCGGAGATGGTGAGCGAGAAGGTCCGCAGTGCCCACATCCCCGAACGCGCCGGGGAATGGCTGGCCGAGACGGACAATCGCGCCCTCGCCTCCGACCAGGCCGCCAAGGCCATCCGTTCGGTGCTGGCGGTGCTGCGCGACGAGGACGCCGTCGCGATCATCGAGCGCACGATCGTCGCGCGCATCGCCGAGCCCGAGTGGGGGCCGCCGGCCGGTCGCATCCTCGCCGAACTGCTGGACGAGGGCCGGCACCTGCCGCTGATGGACCTCATGGCCGATCGTGCTCACGGCTGGGTGGAGGCCAATCCGGCCACGATCGACCGCTGGGTGCGCGAGAAGGCACCCACCTGGGCCCCCCAGTTCGTCAACGAACTGCTGTCCGACCGCGCGTACCGCGAGCTCAGCGAGTGGACGTGGCAGATCAAGGTCGACAAGCAGCACCCCGTGCGCCTGGCACTGATCGGGTTCGTGGAGGACTTCGCCCGCGACCTGCAGCACGACCCGTCGACCATGGCCAAGCTCGAGATCTTCAAGCACGAGGTCATGAACCGCGACGAGGTCCGCAGGGCCGCCGGCTCCGCGTGGGCGGCCGCCAAGCGGATGATCGTCGAGGCCACCGAGGACACCTCGTCGACGCTGCGGGTCAAGATCGACGACCTGCTGCGTCGCCTGGCCGACATGCTGGTCGGTGACGAGAAGGTCCGTGACCGGCTGGACGACTACATGACCCGCACCGCCCGCTACGTGGCCGAGAACTACGCGGGCGAGGTCACCTCGATTATCTCCGAGACCGTCGAGCGCTGGGACGCCGACGAAGCCTCCGACAAGATCGAACTGCTCGCCGGGAAGGACCTGCAGTTCATCCGTATCAACGGCACCGTCGTCGGCGCGTTGGCCGGGCTGGCCATCCACGCGACCACACAGCTCATCTTCTAGCGGCAGCCTGTCCGGGCGTCGCCCGTCGGCGTGACCTGTCCGTGGTGTCGCCGCGGGCGTGCACTGACCGCCGCGGCCCTGCCCGTCCTGACCGCGGGGGTACCCGCATGTGATGAATCACACGGTATCGCCGCACACCTAGCGCTTGCTGCAGTTAGCACTCGTTGCTAGCGTTGATTTCAGTCGATGACAGACGGAACGCGAAGGGGGTGGATCCCGTGGCTGCACAGCGTGGTCGCAAGGGCGGGAACGCGAGCGGATCCACCGGGCCGCAGGTGGGGGAGCCCACCGTCGGCGCCCGGGCGCGCAGGTCCAAGCCCACGGGGGAGGTACCGCGCAGTGACGGTGCCGGAGACCGGGGCGAGGCCGGCAGGCGTTCGTCTGATTCGCAGGACATCGGGTCGTTCATCCGCGCACAGCGGGAGGCCGCTCAGGTGTCCATCCGGCAGCTCGCGGAGCGTGCCGGCGTCTCCAACCCGTATCTGAGCCAGATCGAGCGCGGACTGCGCAAGCCGTCAGCCGAGGTCTTGGGCCAGATCGCCCGAGGTCTGAGGCTCTCCGCGGAGGTTCTCTACTCCCAGGCCGGGATCCTCGAGCTCAAGCAGGGGAGCCCGGTGCGGGACGCGATCCTCACCGCCCCGGACCTCACCGAACGGCAGAGGGAGGTGCTCGTGGAGATCTACGAGTCGTTCCGAGCGAACAACGAGACCGCAGCTGACCAGGTCGTCGACGTGCCCTGAGGGGCGCGTGGACGGCGGCCCGCGGGGCCACGAGAACACCGCAGACGAGAACACCCGAACGAGATCCACACTGTAAGGAGTCGACATGGCCGACAAGAAGCCCGCCGCCAAGAAGTCCACGACCGCCGCCAGGAAGGCGTCCGGCACCGCCAAGACCGCCCCCGCCAAGTCGGTGGAGAAGGACCCGGCGTTCGACGGCCCGCTGGGCCAGGCGTTCGCCGCTGTGCGTACCCCCGTGTACGCCTACGTCGGCGCCAACGACCTCGCGATCAACGCCGTGACCGACCTGGTCTCCGACCTGCGTCGTCGCGCCGAGGAGGCCGTGGCCGACGCCCAGGCCAAGGTGACCGAGGCCCAGAACAAGGTGACCGAGCGCGTCACCGGTGCCCAGACCAAGGTCACCGAGCGGGTCGGCGAGGTCCAGAGCCGCGTCAACGAGGTCCCCGAGCGTGTGCAGTCGCTGCCCGCCGAGATCGAGGAGCTCGTCAACCGCTTCCGCCCGGAGGAGCTGCGCAAGGTCGCCGACGCGTACGTCCAGGTCGCGGCCGGCATCTACGACGGACTCGCCGCCCGCGGTGAGGACGTGGTGAGCCGCCTGCGTGAGGAGAACCCGCAGCTGGAGGCCGGCCTCGCCCGCGTCAACGAGCAGGTCGCCCGAGCCGCCGGCATGGTCGAGGAGCAGGTCGAGCTCGGCGAAGAGGCCCTGGGCACCGTCGCCCGCCAGACCCGCTCGATGGGTGTGAAGGCCGCCGGTCGCGTCTCCAAGGGCGCCCGCCAGGCCGCCGAGGCCACGGGCGACGCCGCGGACAAGGCCGCAGGCAAGGTCGACGAGGCCGCCTACGCCGTCTCGGACGAGGTCCAGAGCGGCGCCGCCAAGGTCGAGGCCCGCACCGCCCCGGCCAAGAAGGCGCCGGCCAAGAAGGCCCCCGCCAAGAAGGCGCCCGCGAAGAAGGCTCCGGCCAAGAAGGCCGCCGCCAAGTCGACCACCACGAAGTCGACCGGCGCAAAGAAGACCGCGACCAAGTCGACCGCCGCCAAGCCGACCGCGACCAAGACGTCCACCTCGACCCCGGCCGACAAGCCGGCGTCGCCCACCTCGTCGTCGTCGACCTCTTCCTCGACCACTGCGGCGAACAAGCCGGCATCGACCACCAAGCCGGCCGGTTCCGCCGACGACAAGTGACACCACGCGGCTGAGCCGCACCCACCCACCACGACGCCGCCCCGGACCGCTCCTCGACGAGCGCCCGGGGCGGCGTCGCGTGTGACCGCGAGTGGCCGGGACCGCTCGGTAGGATGGTCACGTGATATACGAGTTCTCCAGTACGTGGAGCATGGTCATGATGGTGGTCCAGGCGGCCCTGGTGCTGTGGGCCCTCGCCGGACTCGTGCTGGCCGCACTCGCCCCGGCCCCCGCCTACTCGATCGAGGGCAAGTGGCCCAAGCCGGCCTGGATCGGAATCTGTGCCGTGGCCGCGATCTTGTTCGCGCTCCGACCCATCGGCTTCCTCAGCATCTTCGCGATGGTCGCCGTGGGCGTGTTCTTCGCCGACGTGAGGCCGGCGGTGCGTGGACACCGTCGATGACCTCCGCCGCGGGCGGGCGGTCACAACGCATCGAGGACCTCGCCGATGAGACCGGCACCACCGTGCGCAACATCCGCGTCTACCAGGAACGCGGCCTCCTGCCCCCGCCCGAGCGGCGCGGCCGTACCGCCTACTACGGCCCCGAACACAAGCGCCGGCTCCTGCTCATCCTGCGACTGCTCGACCGCGGCTACACGTTCGCGACCATCGAAGAACTCCTCATCGCCCAACGCCACGGACTCACGCTCACCCAACTGCTCGAGGTGGAGAACGTGCGCGCCGAGCGGCGCACCGGCAGGCGGCGGCGCGGGCTCCCCCGCGGCGGAGTCCGGGCGGTGGCCGGATTCGACCTGACCGAGGAGCTGCTGGACCAGGGCCTGGCGATCGGCCTGGTCAGCGAAGCGGATTCGGCCGAGCACTTCCTGGCCGACGACTACATGTACACGCTGTTCCGCGAACTGATCGTGCTGGGCGTGGACGAGGATGCTCTCGACCGCATCGGCTCGCTGTTCATGGAGGGGCAGAGTACGGCCGCCGAGGCGTTCGAGGTGCTGGTCGAGACGCTGCGGGCGTCCGGGATGGACCAGGAGACCCTCGAGAAGCGGGTGAGCGCGATCCTGCCCGGCGCCGGGGCGGCCGCGCGCCTGATCTTCCTGTCGGCGGCCCGGACCCTGCTCACCGAGCGGTACGGCTTCCCCAAGGGGTAGGGCCGGCGCCACGGTCAGGTGGACACCGGCGCGGTCAGGTGAACACCACCGTGCGGCCGTCGTGCACCAGCACGCGGTCTTCGAGGTGCCACCGCAGCCCGCGCGCCAGGACGAGCTTCTCCGCGTCCCGACCCTGGCGGACCATCGCCTTGACCGTTGCCGTGTGATCCACACGGATGACGTCCTGCTCGATGATCGGCCCCTCGTCGAGATCGGCGGTCACGTAGTGGCAGGTGGCGCCGATCAGCTTCACGCCGCGCGTGTGCGCCTGGTGGTAGGGGCGGGCCCCCACGAAGCTCGGCAGGAAGCTGTGGTGGATGTTGAGCGCACGCCCGGCCCAGCGGGTGCACAGCTCGTCGGGCAGGACCTGCATGAAGCGGGCCAGGACGATGGCCTGCGGGTCGATGCCGTCGACCAGCGAGGCCACCTCGTCGAACGACGGGCCGCGCTCCGAGGGCTCGGCCGGGAACGGCACGTGGTGGAACGGCACGCCGTGCGCCTCGGCCATCCCGCGCAGGTTGTCGTGGTTGCCGATCACGGCGCGCACCCGAGCCGGGTAGTCGCCGCTCTCGACGCGCCCCAGCAGGTCGTGGAGGCAGTGGCCCTCCTTGGAGACCAGGATCACCACGTCCTTGGGCTCCGACGAATCGGCGATGTGCCAGTCCGTCTCCGGGCCGAGCTCCCCGGCCACGCGGGCGAAGCGACGACGCAGCTCGTCCAGCTCCATGCCGATCGAGTCCGCGTCCACCGACTGCCGGGTGAAGAACCAGCCCGCGTCCTCATCCGCGTGGTAGGCCGCCTCCATGATCGTTCCGCCGAGCTCGGCGAGGAACGTGGCGATGCGGGCGACGATACCGATGCGGTCCGGGCAGCCGAGAGTGAGGACGAAACGACGTGACATGAGGACCTATTCTGCCAGTCGGGCCGGTCGGGGCTCCCGGCTAGGCTGGCGGGCATGAACGAGACCCCGCGGAACGCATCCCCGACCTCCCCGGCGGGCGGCCTGACCCGCGCCCGGGTGGCCGCGATGATCGACCACACGCTGCTGTCGCCCGACGCCTCGCGGGAGGACGTGCAGGCCTGTGTCGACGAGGCGCGCGAGCTGGGCGTCAAGGCGGTCTGCGTCAGCCCCGCCATGCTCCCGGTCCGGGCCGGGGAGCTGACGGTGGCGACGGTCGCGGGCTTCCCGTCCGGCAAGCATCACTCGCTGGTCAAGGCGATGGAGGGGCGGCTCGCCGTGGATCAGGGGGCGCGTGAGGTGGACATGGTGATCGACGTGGGCGCCGCGATCGCCGGCCTGGTGGACGAGGTCATGGCGGACGTGCTCACCATGCGCGACGCGGTGCCGCCGCCGGTGGTCATCAAGGTGATCCTCGAGACGGCGGCCATCCACAAAGCGCTCGGCGAGGAGGCGGGGGACGAGCGGATCGAGGAGCTGTGCCACGCGGTCGCCAGGGCCGGGGCCGACCTCGTCAAGACCTCGACCGGCTTCCACCCCGCGGGGGGCGCGAGTGTCCGGGCGGTCGAGGCCATGCGGCGCGCCGTGGGTGGGCAGCTCGGGATCAAGGCCTCGGGCGGCATCCGCGACGCGGACACGGCCCGGGCGATGATCGCCGCCGGCGCCACGAGGTTGGGGCTCAGCGGCAGTCGGGCCGTCCTGGCAGGCTTCGAGGACTGACGGTACGGGCCCGGCTCAGGACCTGCGGCCCCGGCTCAGGACCTGCGGGCCCGGCTCAGGACCCGAACGCCGCAGGCAGGTAGCTGGAGCCCGCCACGAAGGGCATGGCCAGGAAGCTCAGCGGCACGGCCGACTGCTCGAAGGGGATTCCGACCGATTCCAGCATGCCGGCAAAGGCGCCGAAGGCGGCGTTGATCGCATCGTATGCCGGTCCGCTGATGGGGCCGTCGGGGCGGATGATCATCGGGTGACTCCTCGGTCTCGGTGGGCCGGAGCAGTCTCGACACCGAGAGTGCTCCGCCTCACACTGCTTCGTACACTTCCGATATCGGCACCCGACGGGCGGGTGTTACCCGCCGCGGGTCGGGGCGCTCCCGTCGAGGCCGGTCAGGACGTCGACTCCAGCACCACATCGCTGCCGGCGAGGTCGACTGTCATCCCGCCGGGAACCACGTTCACGCCGGTCAGCTCCACGCCCTCGGGGAGCTCGGCGAGGGTGGAGTCCATCATCGAGATGGTCCCGCCGAGAATCTCGGAGGGCAGCTGGAAGCCGAAGATCGACGCCTGCTCGGGCTGCAGCTCAAGAGCGCCGCCCACCAGGCGCGGCGTCACCACGGCCTCGGCGAGACCGCTGATCGACACGCGCAGGGTGCCCGCGGCCGGGTCGGAGACGATGTCCTGGACCTGGATCAGGCCGCCGAGCACCGAGTCGCCGCCGCCCTGGTCGGCCGCGGCCGCCGCGACCATGGCCTCGTCGGAGACGAACGCGGTGCCGGTGAGGGTGTCGACGTGGGTCGCGTCGCCCTCGGAGCGCACGCCCTCGGCCCGGATGTCGACCGCGGGCGCCGGCCCGGTGGCGCCCTCGGCCGCGGAACCGTCGGTGGTGATGCGGACCGAACCGAGCGTGCCGTTGAAATACGACAGCAGGACGGGCCGCGCGCCCAGCTCCACGTCCGCGGTCGAGCCCAGGGCGGTTCCGACCTCGTCGGCCATCTGCTGCTTGATCGAGTTGCGCAGCCCGAACTCGAGACCGACGAGACCCGCGATCACCGCGATGACCGCGAGGCCGGCGATGAGGGCGATGATCGGGCCGCGACGCCGTCCCGCCTTCGCGCGGCCGCCCCCGTCCGCGCCCGTGTGCGCGGTCGCGAACTGCCGGGTGTCGGCGTTCTGGACGTCGGGCCGGTCGTGGGCGGGGAGTCGCTGGGTGTCGTGCGGCTGCATTCGTCCGATTCTCGCTGAAATCGTCAGGACTCGCAGAACCGCAGGTCAGCCGTGGTGAGGCCGGTCAACGGGTGGCCACCCAGCGGTTGAGCTGCTCGTACTCGGAGACGAAGAGCCGCTGGAGATGGTCCACGACCAGCTTCTCGAGCTTCCCGCCCAGCAGTGGCACGGACACCTTGACCTTGCCGCTGACGGACTCCTCCGCGAGCCCGTCCCGGGAGACGGCCTCGGAGCCGCCCTCGATCCGGCCGATCCCCCCGGCCGCGTCCGCGGTGGCGGCGCCGACGAACCTCTCACCGTCGAAGCCGCTGATCACGTTGGTGCGCACCACCACGAGCCGGCCGGGCAGCACCTTGCGCGCGATGTCCGGGATGTCCTCGTCGGGGATGTGCTGGGTGGTGGTCACGGTGATCGCCTCGTCGGTGACCTCGAAGGCGTCGAGAGTGTCCTCGGTGGTGCCCACGGCGGCGAGTCGGTCGTGCCAGAAGGCCTCGTCGCCGAGGGAGCGGAAAATCGTCTCGACGGGAGCGTCGATGCGGGCGCTGTGCGTGAACCGGGTCGCCATGGGCTCAGACGATACAAGCAAACGACTACGCTCGGGCGGGTGACCGTGTCCTCCTCCGTGCCCGCCGGACCCACCGACTCCACCGATCCGGTCGTTCGTGCCCTGGCCGGCGTCGACGGCGTCTCCGTCGCGCCCGCCACCCCGCTGGCCGAACTGACGACCCTGCGTATCGGGGGACGCCCGCGTGCGCTGCTGGAGTGCGCCACCGCCGAGGCCGTGGCCGAGGCGACCCGGCGCCTGGACGCCGCCGGCCGGCCGGTGCTGGTGCTGGGCGGCGGCTCGAACCTGGTGGTGGCCGGCGGCGAGCTGGACGTGGTGGTGGTGGCCGTGCGCAACCGCGACGTCGACTACCGCGACGAGGGCGGGGCGCTGATCGTCCGTGCCGGCGCGGGACTGACCTGGGACGCACTCGTGGCCGACACGGTGGAGCGCGGGTACGGGGGCCTGGAGTGCCTGTCCGGCATCCCGGGGTCGGTGGGCGCGACGCCCGTGCAGAACGTCGGCGCGTACGGCGTCGAGGTGGCACAGGTCCTGCACCGCGTGCGCTGGTTCGACCGCGCGACCGGCGTGGACGAGTGGGTGACGCCCGATGCGCTCGGACTGGCCTACCGGACGTCCGTGCTCAAGAACACCGGTCGCGCGGTGGTGCTCGAGGTGGAGTTCCGCCTCGACCGCGCCGGCCGCAGCGAACCGATCCGCTACGCCGAGCTCGCCGGCCGCCTCGGGGTGGAACCGGGGGAGCGGACCGACCCGGCCGTGGTGCGGCGCACCGTGGTGGAGCTGCGCCGCGGCAAGGGGATGGTGCTCGACGACGACGACGAGGACACCTTCAGCGCCGGGTCCTTCTTCACCAACCCGGTCGTCCGTGACGAGGACCTGCCCGCGGTGCGATCCCGGGTGGCGGGCAGGCTCGGCGAGGGGCCGGCCGAGCAGATGCCGGCGTTCGCGGCCGACGGTGGGACCAAGCTCTCGGCGGGCTGGCTGATCGAGCGGGCCGGTTTCGGCAAGGGGTACCCCTCGTCGTCGTCGCCGGCACGCCTGTCCACCAAGCACACCCTGGCGCTCACCAACCGGGGGGCGGCCACCGCCGACGATGTGATCGCGCTGGCGCGCGAGGTGCGCGACGGCGTGCGGGAGGCGTTCGGTGTCGAACTGCATCCCGAGCCGGTGTGGGTGGGCTGCAGCATCTGA
>DWWG01000033.1 GCA_019119875.1 Candidatus Dietzia intestinigallinarum
CCATGTGTGTCAGCTCCCGCCGCCGGTGGGGTCGACGACCAAACGTCGCCGCCTCAGAAGGTTAGTGTCACCTAACCTCGCGGCGCCATCCCGGGTTCGGATCGCCGCCGCCCGCTCGCGCCGCCCTACGCCGCCCTATGCCGACGATTTTGGTGGCACCACTGCGGCGACACGCCGGGCAGGGCCACAGTGGTGTCGACAAGCTTCACAGCCATGTCGCCAAAACCGAGCGCCGGCGCCCCACCGAAGCCGCCGGCGCGCCCTGACGCCGCTGACGGCCATGCCGCCACACGCCCCCGACGCCGCCCTATGCCGACGGTTTTTGGTGACACCACTGCGGCGACACGCCGGGCAGGCCAACAGTGGTGTCGACAAGCTTCACGGCCATGTCGCCAAAACCGAGCGTCGGCGCGCACTGACGCCGCTGACGGCCATGTCGCCGCACGCCCCCGACGCCGCCGACCGCGGCCATGTCGCCAAAACCGAGCGCCGGCGCCCCACCGACACCGCTGGCGCCCCACCGAAGCCGCCGACGCCGCCGGCGCGCCCACTGACGCCGCCGCCGGCCACGGCCGTGCCGCCCGGCCCGACGACTACGGCGCCGTCGTCCCCACCGAATACGCGGCGGCGGCGTCACGCACCTGCATGACGTACTCCTGCGAGGCGTTGTAGGCGAGGATCGCGCGCTGCCAGTTCTCGGCGTCGGAGAGGTCACCGCCGGTCTCGCACAGCAGGCGCGCGGCACCGATCGCGGCGTCGTCGATCTGGTTGGGGTCCGCCACGCCGTCCCCGTTGGCGTCGCGCCCGTATTTCTCCCACGATTCGGGGATGAACTGCATCGGGCCCACGGCGCGGTCGTGCTCGGTGTCGCCGTCCCAGCGTCCGCCGTCGGTGTCGGGGATGTCGGCGAATCCCGGGGAGCCGTCCAGTTTGACGCCGATGATCGGTGGGAGGGCGTAGCCGTCGTCGTTCAGGGACGCCCCGCGGTACCGACCGTGACGGGTCTCCACATGCCCGATCCCCGCGAGCGTCGTCCAGGCCAGGTTGCACTCGGGCCACGTCTGCCGCATGGTCTCGACGGCGTTGCCGTAGGCGGCGAGCGCTGCGACGGGGATGTCCATCTGCATGTTGATCCCCTCGGACCACGGCCGCAGCTGGTCGGATGTGCGGCCGGGCGCGTGGATGTCCACGGCGGGCACGGGGGCGCCGGCCGCCGGCGGGATCCCGGGCGGGATGGGCGGTGGCGCTTCGCGGGTGGGGCCGTAGGAGCACGACGACGACAACACCGCCGTCACGAGCAGTCCCGCGGTCGCGGTGGTGGCGCGTTGAGCGCGAGTGGATCGAGTGGACATCGCAGGCAAGTCTGCCCGAGCCCGGTCCGGCGCTGCCTCGGGGTATCCCCGGATTCCCGGCGTGCCGGCGGTGATCTCGGACTCACCCGGCCGGGCGCCGCCGAGCCGGTGCGTCAGTCCTCGCGGCCGACGCCGAGCCGGTGAATCCCCTCGGGACCGCAGCCGAGCCCGTGCATCGCCTCGCCGTGCATCACCCCTCGCGGGCGCCGCCGAGTCGGTGCGTCAGTCCCCGCGGGCGCCGCGCGGGCCGAAGCCGGCGGACAGGGCGCTGAGTTCCTCGAGCAGGGCTTCACGGCTGATCGACGGCTTGTCGAGCACCCAGCGCACGGCCACGTTCTCCACCGCCATCACGATCACCCAGGCCCGCGTGCTCGGGTCGCCGGTCGTGGCGCCCGAAGCGGCCAGGTAGACGGCCAGCAGCTCGCGGACCCGCTGCTCGAGCGCGTGCTGCGCCGCCCGGTGACGGACGGCCGGCAACTCCTCCCAGACGATGCGCAGCAACCCGGCATCGGTCTCCAGGGCGGTGAGCAGGGCGTCGGCGATCGCCCGGATGGTGGCGGGATCCTTGACGTCCACCGGCCCGGAGGCGGCGAGCGAGGCCGCGACCCTGTCGGAGATCTCCGCCGACCAGCGATCCATCACCTCGGTGACCAGCGCCGACTTGTCCGGGAAGTACTGGTACAGCGAGCCCGGGCTGACCTCGGCCTCGTCCGCGACCCGGTTGGTGGTGAACGACTCGTAGCCGTCACGCACGAGCACGATGCGAGCCGCCTCGATGATCCGCTCGACCATCGCCCGGGATCTGGCCTGCTGGGGAACCCTTCTCATGAACGCGAATTGTATGCGAGTAAAAACTCGCGTCATAGTTGGGTCATGACCGCAGCACCTGAACGTTCCACCACGCCCGCAGCGCACACCCGGGCCACCGCCGACGGTCGGGACACGAACTCGGCGACGGCGTCGTCGTCGTCACCCACTCCCCTCGACGCCCACGACTCGCCGTATCCCACCCGGCACCGCGAGGCCGAGGACCGGTCGCGGCGCATCGGACGCGCGCTCAAGCACATCGCCGGCGTGGACCAGCTCGACGAAGAGCTCATGGACCGCCTCGGCCGCGGATACTTCGACAAGGACGAGGCCGGCGCCGCCATCGCCCGCGCCATGCGCAAACGCTCCGGCGAACCCGGCGCGGTGAGCCGCCGCCAGCTCGACGAGGGCCTCCGATCCGGGACCGCCGGCCTGCCCGACGACGCCCCCGCCGCCCTGCGCGACTACCTGGCCCTGCTCGAGGACACCCCGGACTGGGTGGACTGGGACACGATCGAGCGCGGCCAGAAGGTGTACCTGAAGTTCGGCCAGAACGCCGCCGACATCCTGCTGCAGCTCTCCCTCATCGGCGGCTACCGCTTCGGCGGACCCACCGACCTGCTCGTGGCGACCGGCGGCCTGACCGGCAACACCACCCTGCGCAGGCTCGGCGAGACCAGCCACTGGACCATGTCGCTCTCGATCCCCGACGGCCTGCGACCCGGCGGCGAGGCGTGGCGCCTGACCGCGCATGTTCGGGCCATGCACGCGGTGGTGAACGACGCCATGGAGCCACGCTGGGATATCGACCGCTGGGGCCTGCCGATCAACCAGACCGACCTCGCGTCCACCCTCGGGCTCTTCGACGCGGTTGTCCTGCTCGGCGTGCGCACACTCGGGGTGCCGGTCAGTCGCGAGGACTCCGCCGCCGTCATGCACGTGTGGCGTTACGTGGGGTGGCTCATGGGTGTCGACGACGACCTCCTCGTCGACCGCGAACGGCAGCGGCACCGCATCAACTACCACATCCTCCTGGCGCAGGCCGGGATGACCGAGGCGGGGCCGCAGCTCACGCAGGCCCTGATCGACGCGCATCGTCAACGCCACCGGAGCGGGCCGTTCCCGCAGGTCCAAGCGTGGTTCGGGCAGCAGCGACTGCTGAGCATGCTCACCGTGCTGCTCGGCCGCGAGTCGATGAAGGAGTTCGGACTCCCGGTGCGGCCGCCGTGGGCGCACGCCTATCTCGTGGCACTCAATGCGTGGCGCTATCGCACGCCGTTCGGTCGCGCGCGGCTCGAGTCGTGGGGCCTGAAGGTGCGGGCCCGGCAGCGCAAGGAGACCTTCGGCGATGCCAAGGCTGACATCGGGCGGCCCAAGACCGACTAGGCCGATGCTCCGACC
>DWWG01000241.1 GCA_019119875.1 Candidatus Dietzia intestinigallinarum
CGCTCACCAACCGGGGGGCGGCCACCGCCGACGATGTGATCGCGCTGGCGCGCGAGGTGCGCGACGGCGTGCGGGAGGCGTTCGGTGTCGAACTGCATCCCGAGCCGGTGTGGGTGGGCTGCAGCATCTGAGACGTCCGGGCGTGCCTCGCGGTGCGCCCCTGGCGATTCGCTGATCGCCGATCGCCGCGACCCCCGCGCCCACGATCCGGCGTTCGCCTGGCACCCTGGTGGAGACCTCTCGGTCTGACCTGCCCCCGCGCGTCCGCTTCGGCGGCGCCGCTCGTCTCTGGAGATTCGCCCGTGGACCTGTTCGCGTACCCGGTGTCGCTCGTCATGAAGTTCTGGCACTGGGTGCTGGGTTTCGTGGTGGACCCGGATTCCGGCGTCGCCTGGGTCGGATCGGTTCTGCTGCTGGTGGTGACGGTCCGTCTGCTGCTCCTGCGGTCGATGTGGCGGCAGCAGTACTCGATGCGCAAGATGGCGCAGCTCGGCCCCAGGATGAAGGAGCTGCAGCTCAAGTACAAGGATCGCAAGTCTCCCGAGGACCGGCAGGAACAGGCCAAGGAGATGCAGGCCATGTACTCCGACGCCGGCGTCAACCCGCTGGCGGGCTGCCTGCCGCTGCTCGTGCAGATCCCGGTGTTCCTCGGCCTGTATCACGTGCTGCTGAACTTCTCGCCGCGCGGCGTCTCCATCGAGGAGGCGCAGACCATGACCAACGGTGCGTTCGGGCCCGACCAGGTGTCCTCGTTCCTCAACGCCGAGATCTTCGGGGTGCCGCTGGCCTCGTACATCCGGATGCCCCAGGAAGTCATGGACTCGCTGCACCCGGGACTCGTGCGCGAGGACATCCTGGTGCTGGCAGTGCCGCTGTTCGTGCTCGCCGGCATCGCGACGTTCATCAACATGTGGAACTCGTTCCGTCGTCAGAAGGCGGCCAAGGAGGCCGAGAAGGCCGCGGTCGCGCAGGTCGAGGCCGAGGACCGGGCGGGCGGCCCGTTCGTCGACGGTGAGGTCGTCGAGATCGACGGCGAGAAGGTCGAGCGCACAGGCGCCGACTCCGGGGACGGTGCCGAGCGGGATGCGGACGAGAACTCGGCCGAGCGCGCGGACGGCACCCCGGGCACGCCCGCCAAGGCCGGCTCCGGTGCGGGCTCCGGCGCGGCGGGGGACAAGCCCCAGGACTTCTCGTCCATCGCCGAGTCCATGACCGAGTCGATGAACCAGTCGATGAAGATCATGATGTACCTGTTCCCGTTCTTCCCGATCGTGGGCGCGTACTTCTTCAACTTCCCCATCGCGATCGGCCTGTACTGGCTCACCAACAACGTCTGGACGGCCGTGCAGTCGCACATCTTCATGGAGAAGCTCGAGAAGGAGCTGCCCATGACCAGCCGCGAAGGCCTGCCGCCCAGCGCGTTCATGTAGCGGCCGCGCCGCCCGGCGCGCGTGATATCGGGCGGCCGAGGGCGTCGTCCCCTTGCGCCGACCGTGCGGCAGGTGTAGTGTGCTGCGAGCACGTCGGCAGGCGCACGGCGGGGCCGCGGGGAGACCCCGGTCGCGAGGGGCGCGAGGCCGAGAAACCGGATCGAGGAGAACACAGGACAGTGCGCACCCCCAGGTGAGACCCGGCCAATCCGCCACCTCCCTGGAGCACACATGCCTTCCCTCGTCCTGTCGGACGTCGCTTTTGCGTTTCCCGACGACACCCCATTCTTCTCCGGCCTGAACCTCACCATCGGGCCCGGCCTGACCACGCTCGTCGGCCGCAACGGCACCGGCAAGAGCACCCTTTTCACCCTGATCGCGGGCGTACTGTCACCGGCGTCCGGCTCGATCACGGTCGACGGCGCGGGGCCGTCCGACGTCGCGTATGTCCCGCAGCTGCTGGCTGACGCCCCCGCACAGCGGACCCTCGCCGACGAACTGGGGGTGGGCGGCCGCCTGGCGGCACTGGCGCGGATTGAGGCGGGACAGGGCGACGACGACGACTTCGCGCTCCTCGGCGACGACTGGTCGATCTCGGAACGGACCGTCGCGCAGCTCCATGAACTGGGTCTTCCCACGGAACTGGGCAGGCCCGTGGTGTCGCTGTCCGGCGGGGAACGCACTCTCGCCGCCGTGGCGGGCCGGCTCCTGGAGCAGCCGCGGGTGCTGCTGCTGGACGAGCCCACCAACAATCTCGACGCCCGGGCGCGCAGGCGGTTGTTCGGCGCGCTGGAGAGGTTCGTGGCGGGCGGCGACCGCATCGCACTGGTGGTGAGCCACGACCTGGAACTGCTCGACCGCGCCGACACCACGGTCGAGCTGCGCGCCGGCCGATGCCGCGTGTTCGGCGGGAACTACGCGCACTACCGCGAGGTCGTGGACGCGGAGCAGGCCGCCGCGCTGCAGGCGCTCTCGGGCGCCCGCAACGACCTGCGATCAGAGAAGCGGGACAAGGCGCAGGCCCAGGTGGCGCTGGCGAGGCGTGAGCGGTACGGGCGGAAGATGCAGGCCAGCAAGCGCGAGCCGAAAATGGTGATGGGTCTGCGCAAACAGGCGGCGCAGGAGTCGGCCGCGAGGTACCGGGCCACCCACGAGCGGGGCGTCGAGCAGGCGCAGGAGCGGATGCGCGAGGCCGACGCCGCGGTCCGCCGCGAGGAGCTGCTGCGCATCGAGCTGCCCGACCCGCAGCTCCCGTCCGGCCGGGTGGTGGTGGACGTCGAGGACCCCGTCGCCGGCCGCATCCACCTCGCGGGCCCGGCCCGGGTGCGGCTCGCCGGCCCGAACGGCAGCGGCAAGACGACGTTGCTGCGCCGCCTCGTCGGAGGTGACCGCGACGATCCCGACGGGGACCCCGCCGTGCCCGGTGCGGTGCGTGGGAACGACGACACCGTCGCCCCGGCGATCGCCACCCCGTGGGCGTTCCTTCCCCAGGACCTGCGTGTCGAGCATCCTGACCGGTCGGTCGTCGACACGATCCGCGCGGCGCGCCCGTCGGCGTCCGCGGAGGAGGCCCACGCCCACGCCGCACGGATGCTGTTCATCGGCGACGCCGGGTTCCGCCGGCTCGGCGAGCTGTCCGGCGGCGAGCGGCTGCGCGCGGCACTGGCATCGGAGCTGTTCGCCCGGCCGGTGCCGCAGCTGCTGATCCTCGACGAGCCGACCAACAACCTCGACCTGGAGGGAGTGGAGGTGCTCGTCGAGGCTCTCGCGCAGTGGCGGGGAGCGCTCCTGCTGGTCAGCCACGACGACGGGTTCTGTGACCGCGTGGGGGTGGACGACGTGATCACTCTCGCCTGATCCACGACACATCCGACAACCGACCGGAGGAACCACCATGCGAAAGCTCATCTACTACGTGGCCGTGACCCTCGACGGCTACATCGCCGCCCCCGACGGCGGCTTCGATTTCTTCCCACTCGAGGGGGACCACGGGCCCTGGATCGTCGAGAACTATCCCGAGTCCGTCCCCGGACACGTCCGCGAGCAACTCGGCCTGGCCGAGACACCCCCGCGGGTGTTCGACACCGTCCTGATGGGGCGGGCCACCCACCAGGTGGCCGTGGACGAGGGGCTCGCGAGCGGCTATCCGCACCTACGGCAGTACGTGTTCACCAGCCATCCCGACGACCTGCCGACGAAGGAGGGGCTGACCATCACCTCGGAGGACCCGGTGGCCGTGGTCCGCGGGCTCAAGGCGGAAGAGTCGGGGCTGGACATCTGGCTGTGCGGTGGCGGCGCACTCGCGGCGACGCTGATCGACGAGATCGACGAACTCCGGCTCAAGGTCAACCCGCTCGTGCTCGGTGACGGCATCCCCCTCATCGGCGCGGCCGCCGCGAAGCCGGGCGCGTCGGCGATGCCGCTCACGCGGCGGATGAGCCGGGCGTTCGAGAGCGGGGTGACCTACGTGGAGTACGTCCGCTCGGCGTAATCGCGATGACGGGACCCCGCGTCTGGATAGGCTGCCCGGCAGACGGCCGCCCGGGGAGGAGCACGATGCGCAGACTCTGGAACGTACTCAAGTGGCCGCTGGTGTTCCTCGTCGTCGTCGTCCTCGCGGCCGTCGCGGCGCGCGTCGTCAACCACTTCCGCTACCCCGAACCCGACCTGGCCTACGCCGAGCCCATGGACGCGGCGAGCTATCCCACCGAGCTGCCGGGCGTGACGGTGACCCCGATCGCCGACGGGCCCGTGCGCGGCTTCCACCTGCGCCCCGACGAGAACCGGTACGACGGAGTGGTGCTGACCTGGGGCGGATCCGAGGGCGGCCCCGATTTCGAGCACGCCGAACTGCTGGCGCGCGCGGGGCACGAGGTGCTGGCGCTGTTCTACTTCGGGCAGCCCGGACAACCCGGGCAGCTGAGCCGCGTCCCGGTGGAGACCGTGACCCACGCGCTGGACTGGGCGGAGCGGCGCGGCATCTCGACCGAACCCGTCACCCTGGTCGGCACCTCGAAAGGCGCCGAACTCGCGGCGTTGCTGCCCGGCTACGAACCGCGCGTGGACAACGTGGTGCTGTTCGCGCCGGTCGACCACGTGACGCAGGGGCTCGACATGCGCGACCCCGCGTCCTCCTGGACGTTCCGGGGACAGGAGGTGCCCTACCTCGCCTTCACCGACGCCACCGACCTCATGCCGACCCTGGGACTGACCGCGGCCACCGTGCTCGGGTACCCGATTCACCTGCGGCCCGTCTACGAGTCCGTCATCGACGCGCCCGGAGCGGAGGACAAGCGGATCGACCTGACCCTCGTGCCGGGGGAGGTGCTCATCTTCGCCGGCGGTGACGACCAGCTGTGGCCCGCTGCCGACGCCGCCCGGCGCTTCGCCCAAGCCCGGCCGGAGCGCACCGAGGTGCACATATACGACGACGCCGGGCACGTGTTCGGCGTGCCCGGCGACTACGCGCAGGGGATGCGGTTGGGCGGTTCCGCCGAGGCCAACGCCGCCGCCCTGGAGGCCAGCGACCAGATCCTGGTGGACAGGCTGGCCGACTGGTCACGCTGAGCCGGCCTCAGACGGCGCCGCCGGCCACCGCGGGCGGGGTGCCGGTGTTGGTGGAGGCGTCGGTCTCGCGGGCGAGGTACTCCTCGATGCGGAACCAGTCGTTGTCCGCGCGCTCGGCGATGGTCACCAGCGTGTTCATGTTGGCGACCTCCTCGACCTGCTCGCGCAGGAACCACAGCATGAACTGCTCGCCCAGCGGATCGGACTCGGCACGCGCCGCCTGGAACAGTGCCTCGATCTGCCGGGTGACCTGCTTCTCCTGCTCAAGCGCGAACGCCAGGGCGGCGACGGGGCCGTCGAACTCGACCTCGGGGGCGGGCACGGCCGGGATGGTGGTGGGGATGTCCCGATCGAGCATGTACTGCACCATCATCATGGCGTGGTTCCGCTCGCCCAGGCTGTGCTGGTAGAAGCGCGAGGCGAGCTGCGGGAGATCCTGCGCATCGGCCCACACGGCGATGGCGATGTACTGCTGGCTGGCGGCGAACTCGTGGCCGATCTGGGCGGAGAGCAGTTCGGCGAATGAGCTGGAACTGGAGGTCATGACAGAGCCTTTCGTCTGCGGCCTCGACATCGGTCGAGGAGTGCTGGGAGGGTTTCCCCGGGGGCTCCAACAATAAGTCCGTCAGCGGCATCGTGCCAGGTCAGTTAGCCTAACCTGCCGGTGGAAAGCCTAACCTGACGTTGCCGAGGCTCGCCTTCCTCCGAGGCTCGACACCGGTCCTCCTCGGCTCGACACCGGTGCGGAAACGGGCCTGGTTCAGGCCCGGTTCAGGCCAGGATCAGGCCCGGTGGGCGCGCATCGCCGAGTGCTGATCCCGGGGCTTGACCACGATCTGGTCGAGGTTGACGTGCGACGGGCGGCTGGCCACGAACCCCACGATCTCGGCGACGTCCCGGGCGACCATCGGAGTCAGGCCCCGGTAGACGGCGGCGGCCTTGTCGGCGTCGCCGTCGAACCGCACCGTGGAGAACTCGGTGTCGACCATGCCGGGCGCGATCTCCGTGAACCGCACCGGCTGCCCGAGGAACTCCCCGCGCAGGGTGCGGTGCAGCACGGCTTGCGCGTGCTTGGCGGAGGTGTAGCCCGAGCCGTTGTCGTAGGCCTCGAGCGCGGCCACTGAGGTGATGGTCACCACGAGACCGTCGCCGGTGGCCACGAGCGTCGGCATCAGTCCCCTCACCATCCGTAGAGTGCCGAGGACGTTGGTCTCCCACATCCAGCGCCACTGGTCCTCGTCGGCGTCCATCACGCTGGTGGTGCCCTTGGCGCCGCCGGCATTGTTGACCAGCACGTTCAGTCGCGGGATGGCGGCACAGAACGCGTCACACGAGGCGATGTCGGTCACGTCCAGCGGGAGGGCGGTGCCCCCGATCTCGGCGGCCAGGTTCTCGAGCCGGTCGACACGCCGTGCGCCCACCACGACGTGGAATCCCTGTCCGGCGAGTTCGCGTGCGGAGGCCTCCCCGATCCCCGAGGACGCGCCGGTCACCACCGCGATTCGGGTGTCGGCGGGCAGGGCGGCGAGGTGCTCACGGGCGGCGGTGTGGTCGGTCATGTCTCCGAGGGTAGAGGTCGACGACGACGAGGTGCGGCGGATGCGTCCGCCGGGGGCGTACACGGGGACCGGCTCGGGGGCCAGCTCGGGAGCCGGAGCGGACTGCGCGGGCCCTCAGGTGCGGCGGAGGCCGGGGAGCATGCCGATCAGCCCGCGGGCGGCGCCCCGGGCCATGTCGGCGGTGGAGAAGTAGTCCTGCCAGCCGCACACCAGGCCGTCGCGGACCTCGAGCCGTCCGCACACCCAGAAGTCGCAGCGGAACCGGCCGACCCCCAGCGAGTCGGTGCGCTCGGTGAGCACGACGAAAGGAGAGCGGTGGTCGGTGGGGTCCGCGGGTGCGGCCACCGCCAGGTGGTGGGTCCGGACCCCGAATCGCACGCTGCGGTGCATCGCGGCGATCGCGCCCACCACGGCACGCTTGCCGCGCACGGTCGGCAGGCCGACGTTGGCCCACCACACATCGTCTGCGACCAGGTCCGCCGCGGCCGCGGTGGAGCCGGAGATGAGGGCGTCGAAGAACATCCGGACGACGACGTCGGGGTCCGTCCCGGTGGTGGTGGCTGCCATCTGCACACGGTAACCGGCCGGGTCCTGCCGCGGGGACGATTCTCCCGGCCCGGCCCGGCCGGACCCGTCTGGACCCGGCGGGGCCCGGGCGTGTGGGCGGGGTCGGACTGGCACGATTGGCGGCATGACCTCTCCCGCCGCGTACTCCCTCGCCTCCGCCGTCTCCACGGACGGCGCCACCATCGCCTACCGCGAGCTCGGCGACCCCTCGGCCCGCCCACTCGTGCTCGTCCACGGCTGGGCCCAGTCCAGCGCGTGCTGGGGGCCCGACCTGCTGGACGAGCTCGCGACCCGGTACCGCGTGGTGGCCCTCGACCTGCGCGGTCACGGCCATTCCACCGTCGCCGAGGCGGGCTACGACTCGTCGGCGCAGTGGGCGGACGACGTGGAGGCCGTCCTCGACGCCGCCGGCATCGGCGAGGGGGCCGGAGCGGTCCTGCTGGGCTGGTCGTACGGCGGGATCGTGGTCTCCGACTACCTGGCCGCCCGCGGCGAGGGCCGGGTCGCCGGCATCGTGCTCTGCGGCGCCGTCACCTCGATCTCGCGCTCGCCCGGCGGTGCTGTCGGCCCCGCCATGATGGCCGTGGCCGACGGCGGCTTCGACGACGACCCGGTCACGGCGATCGCCGCCCTGTCGAGTTTCGGCTCGGCCATGATCCGCGGCGGCGACGGCGCCAGCCGGCAGCGGGTCTTCGGACTGTCCCTGGCCACCCCGCCGGCGGTCCGCGGCAAGATGCTCGCCCGGCGCGTGGACAACGAGGAGACCCTGCGCGGCCTGACCGTCCCGGCCCTTGTGATCCACGGCGAGCACGACGGGGTGGTGCTGCCCTCGGCCGGCCGGGCCAACGCCGAGATGATCCCCGGCGGCCGCTTCGTGGGCTTCACCGAGTCCGCCCATGTGCCGTTCGTCGAGGAGACCCCGAAGTTCCTGGCCGAGCTCGACGCCTTCACCGCCGAACTGTAGACACCTCACACCGCCCGGGGGCAGTGGGCGGGCGGCGGGCGTTGTCGTCGTCGTCCTACCCGGCCCCCGCCCCCGCGCGACGTGCACCCCGGCG
This sequence comes from Candidatus Dietzia intestinigallinarum, assembly GCA_019119875.1. Taxonomy (GTDB): domain Bacteria; phylum Actinomycetota; class Actinomycetes; order Mycobacteriales; family Mycobacteriaceae; genus Dietzia; species Dietzia intestinigallinarum. The sequence continues at coordinate 8,182 of DWWG01000241.1, forward strand.
CGCACGGAGGCACAATCGGACTGGTGACCGTATCCGACATCCACCTCGGCCCCGCCGCGCCGCTGCCGAAGCGCGTCGCGGTGTTGTCCTTCCACACGTCGCCGCTCGCGCAACCCGGCACCGGTGACGCGGGCGGGCTCAACGTGTACGTGCTGCAGTCCGCGCGCCGCCTGGCCCGCCGCGGCGTCGAGGTCGAGATCTTCACCCGCGCCACCCACTCCTCCCAGCCCCCGGTCGAGGAGGCGGGCGACGGCGTGCTGGTCCGCAACATCGTGGCCGGGCCGTTCGAGGGGCTGCGGAAGGAGGATCTGCCCACGCAGCTGTGCCCGTTCGTCGCCGGGGTCATGCGCGCCGAGGCCGGTCAGGCGCCCGGCCACTACGACCTCATCCACTCCCACTACTGGCTGTCCGGTCAGGCGGGACTGGTGGCCTCCGAGCACTGGGGTGTGCCGCTGGTCCACACGGCGCACACGCTGGCCGAGGTCAAGAACGCCGTCCTCACCGCCGGCGACACGCCCGAGCCGGGGGCGCGGCGCATCGGCGAGCAGCAGATCGTGGACGCCGCGAACCGGCTGGTCGTCAACACCATCGGCGAGCGCGACGAGTTGGTCGGCTACTACGACGCCGACCCGGCAGACATCGACATCGTGCCCCCCGGGGCCGACCTCGAGCAGTACACGCCCGGCACCCGCCGCGGCACCGAGAACGCCCGCCGCGCACTCGGGCTCGCGCAGAAATCCGAGGTCATCGCGTTTGTCGGCCGCATCCAGCCCCTCAAGGCGCCCGACGTGCTGGTGCGGGCGCTCGCCGAGATCGTGCGCACCCAGCCGCACCGCGACGTGCGCCTGCTCGTGGTGGGCGGCCCCAGCGGGTCGGGGCTCGACCGGCCGCGCTCGCTCATGGACCTGGCCGACGAGCTGGGCGTGACAGACCGTGTGAGCTTCCTTGCCCCGCGTCCGCCGGCCGAGCTGGTGGACGTCTACCGGGCCGCGGACATCGTGGCCGTGCCGTCGTACTCCGAGTCGTTCGGCCTGGTCGCGTTGGAGGCGCAGGCGTGCGGGACACCGGTCGTCGCCGCCGCCGTGGGTGGTCTGCCGACGGCGGTCGCCGACGGTCGCAGCGGGGTGACCGTGGACGGGCACGATCCGCGCGTGTGGGCGCGGGTCCTCGGATCGCTGCTCGACGACGACGAGCGGCGGCTGGAGATGTCCCGTCACGCGCCGGTGCACGCCGCCGGGTTCAGCTGGGATTCCACGGCCGACGGGCTGCTGGCCTCGTACTCGGGCACGATGGCCGCACACCGCGCCCGACGCGCGGCGGCCACCGCGTGCTGAGTTCGTCCCGGTCGGTGTTCCGGCCGGCGGCGCGACCCGCGAACTGGCGTCACAACCCGCGAAGGAGCCACGATGATCGACCCCACCGAGAGCAAGCGCATGGGTGACGACGACGAGGACGATGCCGGGGCCTCCTCTGACACGGCGGCCGGCGCCGCTGCCGGTGCGGGCTCCGCCACGGGCGCCGCTGCCGGAGCCGGCTCGTCCTCCGTCTCCGCTGCCGGTGCGGGCTCCGCCACGGGCGCCGCTGCCGGTGCCGGTCGACGTGCGGACGAGATCGACGCC